>NZ_BCQU01000123.1:0-16928 GCF_001552235.1 Actinomadura rubrobrunea NBRC 15275
CTGTGTCCCTCGCATTCGAGGCAATCGTCAGGCTGTCGGCGGTATACCTGGCGGTGTCCTGCGGAGGCGGTGGGTGTCTGGCCGGGAACGCGCGCCGCCCCGTCACCTCGGTGCATGGAGTGCAAGGCGGCCGTGGCTTCTCGCCGGTGACGTGTCGTGGGTGTCATGGACAGGCGGCGGGTGTCGGGGCGGGCGGGCGCGCCGCCCCGCCGACGGTGTGCGGGGATCCGGCAGGGCGGCGGCTCATGGGAATGCCGGGGGCGCCGCAGTCGTGACCGCCCGGCGTCGTCGATGCGCTCCTCAGCGATTCACCGAGACGTTCAGTTATCCGAGCGCATCTTTTCTCGGAACATGTGCACGGCGGCGCCGATCGCGCGCAGGCATCGGTTGAGCACCGGCTCGACGGCCGACGGGTCGCCGCAGAACAATTCCGCGGTCGCCCACACGTTCTCCCCGTTGCCGGCCAGGAAGACTTTGGCGACTTTCGTTTCCCGGGTGGCCTCGTTGGCGGCGAGCAGCGCGCGGGCCCGCTCCTCCTCGCTCTCGATGGGCCAGAAATTGGGGTAAATGAGGTGGAAGTACATGTCATCTTCGCCGGGGAAGATGTAGTACCAACCGCCCTCGAACTTGAAGACGATGTCGCCGTCGTCGTCGACCTCCGGTCGGAAGCCCTCCTTCTGGAGGAGGTTCATCCAGTAATCCCGGAGCTCATTCTTATCCACCCGCTGCATCCCTTCTGTCTGATTCGGGCTGCGGCCACTGTAGCGGATCTTTAAGCCGGATGTGATCATCGGCAAAAGCGGGCGATTCGGTGTCGCGGAAGGAGCGGTGGTCGGGCGGGGCCTCATGGCGGCCCGCGGTGCGGGGGAGCCGTCTGCGCGGACGGATCGCGGCGGGACGGGGTAAGGCGGAGTCGGCGGGCGGCGGGAGTGGAGGCGGGAGCGGACGGGCGGGGCAGGCGATCCGGCCGGTTTCGTCCGTTGTGCCGGAGGTCACCGGCGTCGTAGGCTGCACGCAGTCGAAGCGTTTCGAAAGCTTTCGGCGTTGACGGTCGAAAGCTTTCGCAAAGCCCCGAGGAGGACCATGCTCGTCGCCGGGATCGACTCCTCCACCCAGTCGACCAAGGTGGTGCTCTGCCAGGCGGAGGACGGCCGGATCGTCGACCAGGTCTCCGCGCCCCACCCCGACGGTACCGAATGCCACCCGCGGCACTGGAGCCATGCCCTCGACCAGGCCCGCGGGCTGCTGGAGCGCGCCGACGCCGTGGCGGTGGCCGCGCAGCAGCACGGCATGGTGGCCCTGGACGAGGACGGTGAGGTGATCCGCCCCGCGCTGCTGTGGAACGACACCCGCTCGGCGCCGCAGGCCCGGGCGCTGGTGGAGAAGCTGGGCGGCGGCGCGGCCTGGGCGCGGCGGGCCGGCTCGGTGCCGGTCGCCTCGTTCACCGTCACCAAGCTGCGCTGGATGGCCGAGAACGAGCCCGACAACGCCGCCCGCACCGCCGCCGTGCTGCTGCCGCACGACTGGCTGACCTGGAAGCTCGGCGCGGACGGGTACGTCACCGACCGCGGCGACGCCTCCGGCACCGGCTACTGGTCCCCCGCGACGGGCCGCTACCTGCCGGAGATCGTGACGGAGGCGCTCGGCCACGAGCCGCGGCTGCCGCGCGTGGCGGCGCCGGCGGAGGCCGTGGGCGAGACGGCGTGGGGCGCGCGCATCGGCCCCGGCACCGGCGACAACATGGGCGCCGCGCTCGGGCTCGGGCTGCGCGAGGGCGACGTGGTGCTGTCGATCGGCACGTCGGGCACGGCGTTCGCGGTCGCCGACCGGCCCGCCGCCGACCCGTCCGGGCTGGTCGCCGGGTTCGCCGACGCGACCGGCCGGTTCCTGCCGCTGGTGTGCACGCTGAACGCCGCGCGCATCCTGACCTCGGCCGCCGCGATGATCGGCGCCGACCTGGACGAGCTGTCGCGGCTGGCGCTGGCGGCCGAGCCGGGCGCGGGCGGGCTGACGCTGCTGCCGTACCTGGACGGCGAGCGCACCCCCGACCGCCCGGACGCCACCGGCGTGCTCGCGGGGCTGACCACGTCCAACGCGACCCGCGAGAACATCGCCCGGGCGGCCGTCGAGGCGCTGCTGTGCTCGCTCGCCGACGCGGTCGAGCACCTGGCCGCGCAGGGCGTGCGGCCGCGCCGCACCCTGCTGATCGGCGGCGGGGCGCGGTCGGAGGCCGTGCGCGCGCTGGCGCCCGCGATCCTCGGCACGCCGGTGACCGTCCCGGAGCCGGCCGAGTACGTGGCGCTCGGCGCCGCCCGGCAGGCCGCCTGGGTGCTGGCCGGGACGCCCGAGCCGCCCGCCTGGCCCGACCGCCCCGCCACCGAGCACGAGGCCGCCCCCGCGGACGCGGCGGCCGCGGAGTCCGTCCGGGCCCGCTACGGCGTGCTGCGCGACGCCACCGCCACCTGGGGAAGCAACCGCACCGACAACGCGTGAGGAGGAATTCCGTGACCGAGGACCGCTACACCCCTCGTCCGGAGGACAAGTTCTCGTTCGGGATCTGGACGGTGGGCTGGCAGGGCGTCGACGTGTTCGGCCCCGGCACGCGGCCGCCGATGCCCGCCGAACGGGCCGTGCGCAAGCTCGCCGAGATCGGCGCGTACGGCGTCAACTTCCACGACAACGACGTGTTCCCCTTCGAGGCGACGCCGGCCGAGCGCGACGAGCGCATCGCCGCGTTCCGCAAGGCCCTGGACGAGACCGGCCTGGTCGTCACGACCGCGACGACGAACCTGTTCGGCCACCCGATCTTCAAGGACGGCGCGTTCACCTCCAACGACCGCGACGTGCGCCGGTTCGCGCTGCGCAAGGTGATGGACAACATCGACCTGGCCGCCGAGCTGGGCGCCAAGGTGTACGTGTGCTGGGGCGGCCGGGAGGGCGCCGAGTCCGGGGCGGCCAAGGACGTGCGGACCGCGCTGGACCGCTATAAGGAGGCCTTCGACGTCCTCGGCTCCTACGTCCTGGACAAGGGCTACGACATCCGGTTCGCGATCGAGCCCAAGCCGAACGAGCCGCGCGGCGACATCCTGCTGCCGACGGTCGGGCACGCGCTGGCGTTCATCGAGGAGCTGGAGCACTCCGAGCTGTTCGGCCTGAACCCGGAGATCGGGCACGAGGAGATGGCCGGGCTGAACTACGCGCACGGCCTGGCGCAGGCCCTGTGGCACGGCAAGCTGTTCCACATCGACCTGAACGGGCAGAACGGCCCGCGCTACGACCAGGACCTGCGGTTCGGGGCGGGCAACGCGCGCGGCGCGTTCTGGGTGGTCGACCTCATCGACAACAGCGACTACGACGGCCCGATCCACTTCGACTTCAAGCCGCCGCGCACCGAGGACGACGAGGGCGTGTGGGAGTCGGCGAAGGGCTGCATGCGCAACTGGCTCATCCTGCGGGAGAAGGTGCGGGCGTTCCGGGCCGACCCCGAGGTGCAGGAGGCGCTGCGCGCCGCGCGGGTGGACGAGCTCGCCGTCCCGACGCTGGCCGAGGGCGAGGACTGGCGGTCGGTCCGTGACTTCACCCCGGACATCGACGCGCTGGCGGCCCGCGGCGCGGCGTTCGAGCGGCTCGACCAGCTCGCTCTGGAGCACCTCTACGGCGTGCGCTGATCAGGACACTTGAGAGTAAGCGCTTTCCGGCCTAGGGTGCGGAAAGCGCTTACTCTCTTATCCGTCCCAGCCTTGAGGAGAACGATGACCGCACGCACCCTCGGCGTGGTGATGAACGGCGTGACCGGCCGCATGGGCTACCGCCAGCACCTGCTGCGCTCCGTCCTGGCGATCAACGAGGCGGGCGGGGTGCCGCTCGCCGGCGGCGGCCGCGTCACACTGCGGCCGATCCTCGTCGGCCGCAGCGCGGAAAGGGTGCGCGCGCTGGCCGAACGGCACGGCATCCCCGACTGGACCGCCGACCTGGACGCCGCGCTCGCCGACCCCGGCGCCGACATCTACTTCGACGCCCAGGTCACCTCCGCCCGCGTCGGCGCGGTCACCCGGGCGATCGACGCGGGCAAGCACGTCTACGTCGAAAAGCCCACCGCCGACTCGCTCGAGGACGCGGTCACGCTGGCCAAGAAGGCGCGGGCCGCCGGAGTCAAGAACGGCGTCGTCCAGGACAAGCTGTTCCTGCCAGGGCTGCGCAAGCTCAAGCGGCTGGTGGACGGCGGGTTCTTCGGCCGCGTCCTGTCGGTGCGCGGCGAGTTCGGCTACTGGGTGTTCGAGGGCGACTGGCAGGCGGCGCAGCGGCCAAGCTGGAACTACCGGGCCGAGGACGGCGGCGGCATCGTGCTCGACATGTTCCCGCACTGGCACTACGTGCTGGAGAACCTGTTCGGACGCGTGCAGGCGGTGACGGCCCGCGCCGTCACGCACGTCCCGCGCCGCTGGGACGAGAACGGCTCGCCCTACGACGCCACCGCCGACGACGCCGCGTACGGCATCTTCGAACTCGAAGGCGGCGTCATCGCGCAGATCAACTCCTCCTGGACGACCCGGGTGTTCCGCGACGAGCTGGTGGAGTTCCAGGTGGACGGCACGGAGGGCAGCGCCGTCGCCGGGCTGCGCCGCTGCCGCGTCCAGCACCGCGCCATGACGCCCAAGCCCGTCTGGAACCCCGACCTGCCCGCCACCGAGAAGTTCCGCGAGCAGTGGCAGGAGGTCCCCGACAACGAGGACTTCGACAACGGCTTCAAGGTGCAGTGGGAGATGTTCGTCCGGCACGTGGTGGAGGACGCGCCGTTCCCGCACGACTTCGCCTCCGGCGCGCGCGGCGTCCAGCTCGCCGAGGCGGGCCTGCTGTCGTCCGCCGAGGGGCGCCGCGTCGAGCTGACCCCCGTGGACCTCGGCGAGGAGTCCGCCCGATGAACGGGCCGCGGGCGCGCGGCGGCGCCCGGCCGCGGAGGAGGGGACGGCGCCGGACCGCCGGCGCCCTGGACGCGACTGGAGGACAGGCATGGCCACGCTGAAGCTGCCGACCCCCGACGGCCGCCTCGAACCGTACTCGCCCGGCGAGCCGCGCGCCTGGGAGACGCCGTCCGGCCCGCCGTCCTCCCGCGTCGCCTACGCCGCCGCGCACGTGGTGGCCGACCCGCGCGCCGACAACGGCCCCGGCGTCCCCGCGACCGTGGACTGGGAGGCCACGCTGCGGTTCCGCCGCCACCTGTGGTCGCTCGGCCTGTGCGTCGCCGACGCCATGGACACCGCGCAGCGCAACATGGGCCTGGACTGGGCCGCCACCCGCGAGCTGATCCGGCGGAGCGCCGCCGAGGCCGCGACGTTCGGCGACCCGGCCGAGCTGGTCTCCTGCGGCGCGGGCACCGACCACCGGCCGGAGGCGGCCACGCTGGACGACGTCGTCGCCGCCTACGAGGAGCAGATCGAGGTCGTCCGGGACGCCGGCGCCGGAGTGATCATCATGGCGAGCCGCCAGCTCGCCCGGATCGCCCGCGGCCGCCCCGAGGACTACCGCGCCGTCTACGGCCGCCTGCTCGAGCAGGTCGACCGGCCCGTCATCCTGCACTGGCTGGGGGAGATGTTCGACCCGAACCTGGCCGGCTACTGGGGCGCGGACGACCTCGACAAGGCCACCGGCCACTTCCTCGACCTGGTGCGCGAGCACGCCTCCCGCATCGACGGCGTCAAGGTGTCGCTGCTGGACGCCGACCGGGAGGTGGAGATCCGCGCCGGGCTGCCCGAAGGCGTCCGCCTCTACACCGGCGACGACTTCAACTACCCGGAGCTGATCGCGTCCGGCAGCGACGCGCTGCTGGGCATCTTCGACGCGATCGCGCCCGCGGCCGCCGCCGCCCTGCACGCCCTGGACGCGGGCGACACCGCCGCCTACGACGAGATCTTCGGGCCGACGGTGCCGCTGTCCCGGAAGATCTTCGAGACGCCGACGTACCACTACAAGACCGGCATCGTGTTCGCGGCCTGGCTCGCCGGGCACCAGGAGGCGTTCGCCATGGTGAACGGCGCGCAGAGCGCCCGCTCGATCGTCCACCTGGCCGAGGTGTTCCGGCTGGCCGACGCCGCGGGCCTGCTGCCCGACCCCGACCTGGCCGTGCGCCGCATGCGCGCGCTGCTGACCGTCTACGGGGTGGACCAGTGACGGGGCGGAAGCCGGGCGCGGAACGCCTGTCGCTGAACCAGTGGACGACCCGGCGCTGGTCCGTGCCCGAGGCGGTGGAGGGCTGCCGGCGCCACGGCATCGAGGCCATCGGCCTGTGGCGGGAGCCCGTCGCCGAGCACGGCCTGAGCGCGACCGCCGAGCTCGTCCGCGACGCGGGCCTGCGCGTCTCGTCGCTGTGCCGGGGCGGCTTCCTCACCGGGGACTCCTGGCTGCGCGACAACCGCCGGGCCGTCGACGAGGCCGCCGAACTCGGCGCCGCCTGCCTGGTGCTGGTGGTCGGCGGCCTGCCCGGCGTCGTCCCGGGCGAGCCGCTCAGCGGCTTCTCCCGCGACCTCGCGGACGCCCGCACCCGCGTCGCCGAGGCGTTGGACGCCCTGGTGCCCTACGCCGAGGAACGCGGCGTCCGCCTGGCCCTGGAACCCCTCCACCCGATGTACTGCGCCGACCGCGCGGTGCTGTCCACCCTCAAGCAGGCGCTGGACCTCGCGTCCCCCTACCCGGCCGACCGGGTCGGCGTCGTCGTCGACACCTTCCACATCTGGTGGGACCCCGAGGCTCTCGGCCAGATCGCCCGCGCGGGCGCGGAGGGCCGCATCGCCTCCTACCAGGTCTGCGACCAGATGCACCCGCTGCCCGCGGACGTCCTGCTGGGGCGCGCCATGATGGGCGACGGCGTCATCGACTTCGCACCCCTGACGGCGGCCGTCGCCGCCGCCGGCTACGACGGCGACATCGAAGTCGAAATCTTCAACGCCGACGTCTGGTCCGCCGACCCCGACGAAGTGCTGGCGACGATGAAGCAGCGCTTCGCCGACCTGATCGTCCCGTCCCTGGCGTGACACACGGCGGCCGGTGCCCCGCTCCCGCGGCCCCGGCCGCCCACGCCTTTCCTGGACATGAGGGCGCACGGCTGATGCTTGCGGTGTCGATGGCGCCTGTGGTGATAGCGAGAGCGGAGTGCGCAAAGGAGTTTGAGGACACGTGCCGGACTACTGAGGAATTTTCGGTAGATAACCGCCCTTGTTATGTCAAAGGGATGGCAAATACGCTGGGCCGACCTTGAGGCAGCAAACCCGTTCCGAGACAGGAAGGCCCCGCTATGCTGCATCGAACCGCCGTGCGCGCCCTTGTCGGTGCTGGCGCCGTCGCCCTGTCCGTCGGCGTCGCCCCCGCGGCGAACGCGCACACCCCCTCCGCCGACGCCCCCCGCGCGCAGGCGACCACCACCCTCTACTACGACGACAGCCAGGCCGCGGAGTTCAAGGACGCGGTCGCCGCCGGCGTCCAGTCGTGGAACTCCAGCGTGCAGAACGTCCGCCTGGTCAAGGCCCCCGCGGGCACGCGCGCCGAGATCCGCATCGTGGCCGACGACGGCTGGCCGCGCGCCATGCTCGGCCCCGTCCGCCCCGGAGGGCAGGTCGTCGTGTACTTCGGACGGCAGGCGGTGAACGAGGGGTACAACACCGTCCGCATCGCCGCCCACGAGCTCGGGCACAGCCTCGGCCTGCCCGACCGCAAGCCCGGCCCGTGCTCGTCCCTGATGTCCGGCTCGACCGGAGGCGTCTCCTGCACCAACGCCACCCCGAACGCCTCAGAGCGGGCCGCCGTGGAGTCGAACTACGCCTCGTTCGGCGCCGAGAGGATCCCGTTCCCCGGCGTCATGGCGGACGTCTCCTGACGTCGCGGATCCGGCGATGACCTCCGCCCGCCGTCCTCGCGCCGCGAGGGCGGCGGGCTTTCGCCGCCGGCGCCGTCAGAGCAGGTCGTCGGCGATACGGGCTGCTCTCGTCACAGCCGCCGCGTGCTGTCGCGCAGGACGACCTCGGCCTCGATGCGCTCGGTGACGGGCTCGGCGGCGTCCGACAGCGCCAGGTCCAGCGCCCGTTCGCCCATCTCCGTCAGCGGCAGCCGCACGGTCGTCAGCGCCGGCACCAGGTCCCGCAGGGTGGAGATGTCGTCGAACCCGGCCACCGAGATCTGCCCGGGCACGTCGATGCCGCGTTCGCGCAGCGCGGCCAGCGCGCCCAGGGCCATCACGTCGTTGACGGCGAAGACGCAGGTCACCTCGCCCAGGCCCGACTCGGCCAGCTCGGCCGCCGCCGCGTAGCCGCCGTCCCGGTCGAAGTCGCCGTGGACCAGGCGCGGCGCGGGCAGCCCCAGCTCGGCCAGCGCGGCGGAGAAGCCCGCGGTGCGGTCCGCCGCGGTGATCAGGCCGGGCGGGCCGGCCAGCACGGCGAACCTGCGGTGGCCCAGCTCGGCCAGCGACCGCGCCAGCGCCGCCGCGCCCTCCCGGTTGGCGGGGGCGACGGTGTCGACGCCCAGCAGGTCCTGGCCGATGCACGCCACCCGCCCGCCGGCGTCGCGGTAGCGGGTCAGCTCGGCGTCCATCCGCTTGGTGATCGCCTCGTCGCTGATACGCGAGCCCGCCAGCACGATCGCCCGCACCCGCTGCGCCCGCAGGGTGGACACCACCGAGATCTCCTGTTCCGGGTCCCGGTGGGTGGTGCCGACCATGACCGTCAGCCCGTGCCGGTCGGCGGCGCGCATGGCGCCCTCGGCCAGCGCCGCGAAGTACGGGTCGGTCAGCGCGTGCACGACCAGCCCGATGACGTTGCTGGACCCCCGCGCCAGCGCCTGGGCGGTGACGTCGGGCTCGTATCCCAGCTCGGCGGCCGCCAGCTCGACCCGCTGGCGGAGGGCCGCTCCCACCCGCCGGTTGCTGCCGTTCAGCACCCGCGACGCGGTGGCGAGGGAGACCCCCGCCTGCCGCGCCACGTCCTCCAGTGTGACCATTCGACCCCCCGCGGGTGGAAAGCGCTTTCGACCAGTCTAGTGAACCCATGAAAGCGTGAAAGAGCCGTTCACCGCGCCGTGCGCCGCCGGTTACGTTCCAGCGCGACGGGCGTCGCCGCCCGGCGGCGTCCGGGGCCGCGATCCGGCCGCGATGCAAGGCTAGAAGAACGGAGGCGTGTCCATGAGTCAGCGTCGACGGGCGGTGCTCACGGGAGCGGCGATCGGGTCGGCGGCTGCCGTGCTGGGCTCCGTGCTGACCGCCGCCCCGGCGTCGGCGCACGGCGCGATGATGATGCCGGGCAGCCGCACGTACCTGTGCTGGAAGGACGGGCTGACCTCCACCGGCGAGATCAAGCCCAAGAACCCCGCGTGCGCGGCCGCGGTCGCGCAGAGCGGCACCACCCCGCTGTACAACTGGTTCGCGGTGCTGCGCTCGGACGGCGCCGGACGCACCCGCGGCTTCATCCCCGACGGCAAGCTGTGCAGCGCCGACGCCCGGGTGTACGACTTCAGCGGCTTCGACCTGCCGCGCGACGACTGGCCGGTCACCCACCTGACGTCCGGCGCGCAGATCCAGTTCCGCTACAACAAGTGGGCGGCGCACCCGGGCACCTTCCGGCTGTACGTCACCAAGGACAGCTGGAGCCCGACGCGCCCGCTGACCTGGGACGACCTGGAGGAGCAGCCGTTCGACCAGGTGACCGACCCGCCGAGCGTCGGCAACCCGGGCAGCGCGGACTCGTACTACTACTGGAACGCCCGGCTTCCCTCGGGCAAGAGCGGCCGCCACATCATCTACTCGGTGTGGCAGCGGTCCGACAGCCAGGAGACGTTCTACAACTGCTCGGACGTGGTGTTCGACGGCGGCAACGGCGAGGTCACCGGCATCGGCTGAGGCGGCGGCGGGTCGGATGTCGATGTCCCCGACGCCTCCAGGAACGGCTCGCCGAACCCGGCGAGTTCGCCTTCGGCCTTCCTCCCCCGAACGTCCGACCCGGTCGTCCACGGCATGACCTCCTGACACCGTGAACCCGGCGCC
Source organism: Actinomadura rubrobrunea NBRC 15275 (assembly GCF_001552235.1). Classification (NCBI taxonomy): domain Bacteria; kingdom Bacillati; phylum Actinomycetota; class Actinomycetes; order Streptosporangiales; family Thermomonosporaceae; genus Actinomadura; species Actinomadura viridilutea. The sequence goes on from NZ_BCQU01000123.1 coordinate 10,022, forward strand.
CCCCGGGGACCGGCCGTTTAAGCTGCCGAGCATGGCGCAGATCCCCGGGGGCCGACTGGGCGGCCGCTACCAGCTGGTGGCGCCGCTCGGCTCCGGCGGCATGTCCACCGTGTGGCGCGCCGTCGACCTCGTCCTCGACCGGCCGGTGGCGGTCAAGCTGCCGCGCGACGGCTGGCCGGAGGAGCTGACCCCGCGGCTGCGCGAAGAGGCCAAGGCCGCCGCGAGCCTGGCCCATCCCCACATCACCGGCGTCTACGACTACGGCGAGGCCGAGCTGCCCGACGGCGAGCGCCTGCCGTACGTGGTGATGGAGCTGCTGGACGGGGAGAGCCTGGCGACGCGCCTGGCCCGCGGGCCGCTGCCGTGGCGGGACGCCGCGGTGCTGGGCGCGCAGCTGGCCGACGCCCTGGCCGCCGCCCACGCCGCGGGCGTGGTGCACCGGGACGTCAAGCCCGGGAACGTGCTGCTCACCCCGACCGGCGCGAAGCTCCTCGACTTCGGCATCGCGTTCACCGCCGCGGCCCGTGAACGGTCGGGCGACGGCGGCCCGGTGCTCGGCACCCCCGACTACGCGGCCCCCGAACTGCTGGGCGGCGCCGCGCCGACCCCGGCCGCCGACATCTACTCCCTGGGCGTCCTGCTCCGCGCGTGCCTGCCGGACGACGACGACCAGGTCCCGCAAGAGATCGAACGGCTCGTGCGGCGGTGTCTGGACGAGCGTCCCGAAGCGCGGCCGACGGCGGCCGAGGCCGCCGACGTGCTGCGCCGGGTTGCGGGCATTCCCGCCGACGCCCTCACGGGGGCACCGGACGCCCCGCCGCCGCGACCTCCGTCGCACGACGACAACACGCGCATCCTGGACGACCCCCTGAACGACCCTCCGGAAGCCTCCGGCGCCCGGCCGGGGAAGCCTCCCGGTCGCAGGGCGCTGCTCATCGCCGGCGGCGGGGTGGGCGCGCTCGCCGCGCTCGCCCTCCTCCTGGTCGTGCTCTCGCCCGGGACCGAGAGCGGAGGCGCGGCAAAGCCGCCGCCGGGCCGCACCGAGTCGCCCACCGGGGGCGACTGCGCCGTGTCGTACAGTGTCGTCAACGAGTGGCCGACCGGATTCCAGGCGCAGGTGCGCGTCACCAACCTGGCGGACGCGCCGGTCGACGGATGGCGGCTGGCCTGGTCGTTCCCCGACGGCCAGCAGATCTCCCAGCTGTGGAACGGCGCGCCGGACCAGCGAGGGGCCGACGTGACGGTGACCGCGGCCCACTGGAACCGCACCATCCCGCCGGGCGGCGCCGTGGAGTTCGGCTTCATCGGCCGCTGGGACGGCGGAAACGGACGCCCCGACCGGTTCGCCCTGAACGGCCGGGACTGCCGGTCCACACGGTGACGGGAGGTGGCATGCCCAGGGTGCTCGTCTTCGCCAGGACCGCGGGCTACCGCCACGACTCGATCCCCGTGGGCACCGAGACCGTCCGCGAACTGGGCGCCGCCCACGGATTCACGGTGGACGTCACCGATGACCTCGTGCTGTTCGCGCCCGACATCCTGGCCCGCTACCGGGCGCTGGTGTTCCTCAGCACCACGGGTCAGCTCTTCGAGGACGCCCACCGGCGGGCGTTGGAGTCGTACGTGCGGGGCGGGGGCGGCTTCGCGGGAGTGCACGCCGCCGCCGACGCCGAGTACGACTGGCCGTTCTACGGCGAGCTGGTCGGGGCGCGGTTCGCGCGCCACCCGCAGATCCAGCCCGCCACGCTGCTCGTCACGGACCACGACCATCCCGCCACGGCCCACCTGGGACGCACGTGGGTGCGCGTCGACGAGTGGTACGACTTCGCGTCCCCGCCGAGCCCGCGCGTCCGGGTGCTGCTGACCGTGGACGAGTCCAGCTACGAAGGCGGCCGCATGGGAGACCCGCATCCGCTCGCCTGGTGCCACGACATCGACGGCGGCCGCTGCTTCTACACCGCGCTCGGTCACACGGCCGAGGCGTTCGCCGAGCCGGAGTTCCGCGCCCATCTGCTGGGCGGCATCCGATACGCGGCCCGTCTCGCAGACGCCTGACACGCCGGACGGCCCGTCGCCTTACGCCGGCGGTCAGAAGTGGCCTTCGGCGACGGAGGACGGGCCGTCCTTCATCGTCGCCCGCACCGTGTAGGCGTCCTTGCGCGGGTCGTGGGCGGACGTCCGGTTGTACTGGGCCGCCAGCGTGTACGAGCCCGGCCGTACGGTGCGGCCGGGCAGCAGGGTCCACGAGTAGACGATGGCGTCCGACGTCGTGTCGGTGGACGCCCGGAAGTCGCCGTTGGGCAGCGACAGCCACGAGCCCGCCGGTGACACGTTCCCGTCGCGCCGCACCCGGACCGTCACCTCCAGCGCGCGCAGCGGCTCGTGCACGCGCAGCACGACGTTGTTCTGCGCCCAGTGGTCCCCGCTGTCGGGGTCCAGCGACCCGCTCGCCGTGAACGCCGCCTTCTCCTGCCGCCGCGTGGGCTCGGCGCTGTCGGACGGGGTGCGCCGGGACGGCGACGCGGTACGGCTCGGGCTCGGCGAGGACGGCGCCGACGTCCTCCTGTCCGTCTGCGGGGCCGGGCCGCCCGGACGGGACGGCTCGCCCGAGGGCGGCGGGGACGGCGACAGGCCGCCGCTGCGCCCCGCCAACGGCACCGCCGGGTCGGAGCCCCCGTCGGTGAAGCCCCAGAACACCCCCGAGGTCAGGCCGACGATGCCCGCCGTGGCCAGCGACGCCAGCCCCACGCGCAGCCACCGCTGCCTGCGCCCGTACGCCGGCGCGGCGGCATGGCGGCCGCCGTGCCGCGCCGCCCCGCGCACGTCTCCGTGATCGTCCGCGCCCGTGCCGTCCTCGAGCGCGTCCCTGAGGGCCGCAGAGCCCGCCCCGGCGCGGACGCCCTCCGCGGAGCCGTCGAGGCGCGCGCCGCCCGCCGAGACCGCCGTATTGGGACGGTCCATCGCCGCCTCGATGCGCGCCCAGATCCGCTCGCGGTCGGGCTCGTGCCGTTCGGCCTCCGCGCGCAGCCGGTCCCGCAGCCGGGCCAGCAGCTCCTCGGTGCGTTCTGGATCGTTCCCCCGACCTCCCATCACGCGCCCTCCTGCGGCCGTTCGCCCGCCCGGACCGCACCCAGCAGGACGCCGACCGCGCCGCGCCTGCGCTGCGCCCCGCCGGGGCGCCCGCCCCTCGGCCGCCTCGCGTCGGAGGCGGCCTCCTCCGGCCGTGCCGCGCCGGCCGGGATCGCCTCGGGGTGCCGGGTGCCGGAGCGTCCGCCGCCGTCGCCGGACCGCCCGCCGTCATCGCCCGCGTCCGCGGGCCCGCCCTCTTTAGCATGCACGTCCGCGGACCGTCTGTCCTCCGGAAAGGCGTCGGCGTCGCGCACGCCACCTGGCCTCTCAGTGCCGCGTCCCTTCGGCGGGGGCGGCTCCAGGCCGCCGAGCACGCGCTGCAGCTCGGCGACGCCCTTGGACGTCTGGCTCTTGACGGTGCCGACCGTGATGCCCAGCACCCGGGCGGTCTCCTTCTCCGACAGGTCGAAGGCGAACCGCAGCACGACGCAGGCGCGCTTGCGCTCGGGCAGCCGCTGCAGCGCGGCGCGCACGTCCAGCACGGCGGACACGTCCGGCCCGTCGGCGTGCTCCTGGACGGTCGCGCCGATCGCCGCCAGCCGGTCGCGTTCGCGCACCAGGGCGCGGATCCGGCTGTGGCACATGTTCAGCACGATCCGCCGGACGTAGGCCAGGGGGTGATCGGAGCCGCGCACCCGGTCCCAGCGGTGCCAGGCGGCGGCCAGCGCGTCGGCGGCCAGGTCGTCGGCCGCGTCCGGGTCGCCGAGCATCAGGTGCGCCAGCCGGGCGAGGTCGCGGTGGTGCCGCTCGAAGAACAGCCGGAACTCCCGCCGGAACGCCTCCTCGACCGCGACCTCGCCGTCGCCGCTCTCGCCGCCGTCGGCTTCCTCACCGTCCGCCTCGGCGCCTGCCTCCTCGGCCCCGGCGGCCGGCGCCGTCGGCCCGCCCGCACCGGCAAGGCCGCCATGTGCTCCCTGCTGCGGGCTGTCCGGCGCCGCGCGCGGCGCCCCGCCGGGCGCCGCGGCCGCCCGCCCGGCCGCCGTGCCGCGCGTCCCCTCCTCGATGGCCCGCTCCTCGACCGCCTGCTCGTCGGGGGCCGGGTCGAACGCGTCGTCGGTGGAGCTCATGGGGAGCGCTCCCACGCGTGCTGCGGCACGGCCGCCACCGCCTTCGGAGTCGGGTTCGTCCTGATCATCCCTGGCTGGGCGTCCGAGGGTAACAGCGGCGCGCCGGCGCGGCCGCCCGGTCGCGGCCGCGCCGCCGAACCTGGGAGCGCTCCCAATCACACCCCTTGGCGAGCTCGATCCGAGGCATTTTCTGCGGGCCTCCTATTGTGTCCCAGGTCACGCGGGTCTACGATCCCACAATCGAAGCGCTTCGACACCCCCTTCCGGTGTCCGCGTCCCCGGCCGAGCGCCGGCCACGGACCGTCGCGGTCGCGGCGTCTCCGCGGACGGACCGCTCGCGCCGCCGGCCGCGGAGCCGCGAGATCCCACCCCGTGAGGAGCACCCATGATCAGGACAGGCAGGGGCGCGGCGCTGCTGGCCGCGCTCGCCGCCGGCTCGCTGGCGCTGGCCGCCTGCGGCGGCGGAGGCGACGGCTCCAGCCCCAATGAGCTGCGGCTGTGGCACTACGAGGCGCCCGACAGCGCCATGGGCGTGGCGTGGAAGCAGGCCATCGAGGAGTTCGAGCGGACCCACCCCGGGGTGAAGGTCAAGTTCGAGGAGAAGGGCTTCGAGCAGATCCAGAAGACCGCGCCGATGGTGCTCAACTCCAAGGACGCGCCCGACATCCTGGAGTACAACAAGGGCAACGCCACGGCCGGTCTGCTGTCCCGGCAGGGGCTGCTGGAGGACATGACCGACGAGGTCGTCAAGCGCGGCTGGGACAAGCTGCTCAGCCCGAACATCGCCGTCACCTCGAAGTACGACGCCAAGGGCGTCATGGGCGGCGACAGGTGGTTCGGCGTCCCCAACTACGCCGAGTACGTGCTGCTCTACTACAACAAGGACCTGTTCGCCAAGCACGGCGTGAAGGTGCCGACCGACTACGACGAGCTGCTGCGGGCGATGGACCAGTTCGTCGCCAAGGGCGTCACCCCGCTCGCCAACGCGGGCGCCGAGGTGATGGCGCAGCACTACATCTACCAGCTCGCGCTCGACAAGGCCGACCGGGCGTGGGTGGACGCCTACCAGCGCTACACCGGCAAGGCCGACCTCACCGACGCGGCGTGGACGGCCGGGGCGACCACGTTCGCCGACTGGGTGAAGAAGGGCTACATCGCCAAGAGCTCGGTCAGCCTGAAGGCCGAGGACGCCGGGGTGGCGTTCATGCAGGGCAAGTTCCCGATGATGTACTCCGGCACCTGGTGGTTCGGCCGCGTGGCCAAGGAGGCCCGCTTCGACTGGGACACCATGCTGTGGCCCGGCGGCTCGATGTCGCCCGGCTCGGGCGGCAACCTGTGGGTGATCCCCAAGGGCTCCAAGAACAAGAAGCTCGCCTACGACTTCATCGACATCACGATGAAGAAGAACATCCAGAACGCCCTGGGCGACGCGGGCGGCGTGCCCGTGGCGGCCGACCCGTCGGCGATCAAGGACCCGAAGGTCAAGAGGCTCATCGAGAACTTCGACGCGCTGGCGAAGAACAACGGACTGGCGTACTACCCGGACTGGCCGGTCCCGGGCTTCTATGACAAGTGGGTGTCGGCCGGGCAGAAGCTGATGAACGGCGACTCGCCCGGCGAGGTCCTCGGCGCCCTGAAGAAGGACTACGACAGCGGCGTGCCGAAGTGACCGTGCAAGCCCCCAAGGCGGCCGGAAAGTCCCGCGCGGGCCAAGCGGACCAAGCGGCCCGAGCCGGCCGGGAGCGCCTGGCCTACCTGCCGTACCTCGTCCCCGGGGTGCTGCTGTTCACCGCCGTGATCGGCGTGCCGTTCCTGATGAACCTCTACACCAGCTTCACCGAGTGGGAGGGCATCGGCGCGCCCCGCTGGATCGGCCTCGGCAACTACGCCGAGCTGGCCGAGGACGGCGAGTTCTGGGCCTCGTTCCGCAACAACGTCCTGGTCGTCGTGGGCATGGCGATCGTGCCGACCGCGGTGGGCCTGGTGCTGGCCGCCGTGCTCACCGACCTGATCGACCGGCACTTCGGGCCGCGCGCCGCCAGCGCGCTGCGGGCCTGCATCTACCTGCCGCAGGTGCTGCCGATCGTCATCGCCGGGATCGTGTGGAGCTGGCTGCTCAACCCCGAGAGCGGCGCCGTCAACGCGCTGCTGGACGCGGTCGGCCTCGGGTCGCTGGCGCACGACTGGCTCGGCGACCCGGCCACCGCGCTGTGGACGGTCATGGCGGTGATGGTCTGGGTGCAGATCGGCTTCCCGCTGGTGGTGTTCATGTCCGGGCTGCAGCGGGTGGACCCGTCCCTGTACGAGGCGGCCGAGATCGACGGGGCGTCCTGGGCGCGGCGGTTCCGCCACATCACGCTGCCGCAGATCCGACCGGAGATCTTCGTGGTGCTGCTGTGGACGACGATCGCCGCGCTCAAGGCGTTCGCGCACATCTTCGTGTTGACGAAGGGCGGCCCGGGCGGGGCGACGAACGTGCCGTCCTACTACTCCTACGTCAACTTCTTCGAACGCACCGACGTCGGCTACGGCTCGGCCATCTCCACCGTGCTGACGCTGATCATCCTGGCGCTGACCGTGGTGTTCCTGCGGGTGCAGAGCCGCGACCTGGGGGAGGAGCGGTGAGCGCGGGCGACGCGACGACAAGCGCGACGACGACCGCGACGACGACCGCGGCGGCCCGCGCGGCCGCCGCGCCCCCGGCCGGCGCG
>NZ_BCQU01000124.1:0-16288 GCF_001552235.1 Actinomadura rubrobrunea NBRC 15275
CCGCGCAGGAGCCACTGCCCCGGCGGGCGGCGGCCGGGCTGCAGCGCCGCCGCGACGACCGCCGCGACGAGCCCGCCCACGATGAAGACGTAGCCGGACAGCGTGCCGGGGATCGTCAGGTCGCCCTCGGAGCGCGGCAGCGACATCAGCAGGACGACGACGCCCCACCCCGTGGCGAACACCACGCCGCCCAGCGGGGAGCGCATCGCCCAGGCCGCCAGGCGCACCACGCCGAAGTTCACCGCGACGAGCACGATCGCGGCCACCGGCACCGAGCCGACCAGCCAGCCCTGCGCGAACGACCCGATCAGGCCGAACACCAGGCCGAGCACGCCGAGCGCCGCGTAGGCGGCCCCCGTCAGGACAGCCTCGGCCGCCTGCCCGGCGACATGCCCGCCCGGCGGCCCGACCGGCACCCCGCCCGGCGGCCCGGCCGGCGGGACGGCGGGCCCGGCGACGAACCGGCCGTCCGCGCCCCACGGCTGGGGCGCCCCGGCCTCGGGCGGCCGCTGCTCTCTGTCCACGCCGTCAGGGTAGCCTCCGCCGCGCCGCCTCCGCGAAGCGGCCGCGGCCGGCGTCAGGCGGACTCGGCGCGTTCGGCGGGTTCGGCGAACAGGTCGGTCTCCCGGCCGTTGGGCCCGGTCGGCCCGAGCTCCCCCGCCAGCAGGATGAAGTACTCGGTGCCGAACGCCTGCTGGCCCAGGTTGTTCGACAGCGCGAAGAACGGGCCGACCTCGTCGGGCGCCACCGTGATCTGGGTGCGGTGCGCGCGCAGCGCCGCGATCTTGGCGGGCAGGTGCGCCCGGGCGTCCACCTGCGTGGTGACCATGTGGTCGGGGACGCCGGAGCCGAGATCGTCCAGGCTGGCCACGCGCGGGAACGGCAGGCGCGCCTCGCGCATCACCGCGACGGAGCGCGCCAGCACCGACCGGGGCATGGCGTAGGCGTAGAACTTGGCCACCTTCCAGGGCTCGCCGCCGTCCCGGTACGCCGGGTCGGCGGCCAGTTCGAAGGCCCGCCAGGTCACCCGGTGCGCCTGGATGTGATCGGGATGGCCGTAGTTGCCGCGCTCGTCATAGGTGACGATCACCTGCGGCCGCACCTCCCGAATGATCTTCACCATCTCGGCGGCGGCCTCGTCCACATCGGCCCGCCAGAAGCAGCGCGGATCGTCGTTGGACGGGGTGCCCATCATCCCCGAGTCGCGCCAGCGGCCGGGACCGCCCAGGTAGCGGTGGTCGCGCACGCCCAGCGCTGCGCACGCCTCGGCGAGCTCGCCGACGCGGTACTCGCCGAGCCGGTCCTCCTTGTCGGCGGCCAGATGGCGCAGCTCGCCCGGGATGACCTCGCCCTCCTCACCGAGCGTGCAGGTGACCAGGCAGACGTAGGCGCCCTCGGCCGCGTACTTGGCCATGGTCGCCCCGGTCCCGATGGACTCGTCGTCCGGGTGGGCATGGACGAACAGGATGCGCGGCTCCTTCATAACCTCCGAGCGTACTCAGCTTTCGATCCCTCTAGGGGTGACGGGCAGCACGCCCGCGCCGCGCGATCCGGCCGTGGGGACCGCCCTGCCGCCTCCGGGCCCGGCGGCCTCGGGAGGGGCGGCCGGGCGCTATTCGCCGGTCCCCTGCCCGGGGCCGGAGCCGCCGCCCCCGCCGCCGGTGTTGCCGCCGCCGTTGTTGCCGCCGGTGCCGTCGCCGTCGCCCGGCCCCGTGCCGCCGTCGCCCGGCCCCGTGCCGCCGTCGCCCGGGCCGCCGGTGTCCGGCGGGTTCGCGGTGTCCGTCGGCGAGAGCGTCGGACGGGTGGGCCGCTGGGTCGGCGTCGTCGGCTCGAGGGTCGGACGGGTCGGCGTGTGACGCGTGCGCGTCGGCACGTCGGGCGTGTCCGGAGCCTCCTCGGTCTCGGTCGGCTCCTCGGTCGGAGTGTCGGGCGCCGACTCCGAGGCGGTCGGGGTGTCCGGCGAGGCGGGCGCCTTGTCGCGGCTGGACATCACCACCATGCCGATGACCAGCGCCAGCACCACGACCGCCGCGACGGCGGCCACGACCGGCCAGCGCGAGGACCGGCTCTCCTCCGGCGGGTATCCGCCGTAGCCGCCCGCGGCGCGGTGCCGTCCCCGGCCGGGCGGCGGGCCCATGGGCGGCTCCACCGGCGGCAGCGCGTCCCGGATCGCCTGGGTCTCGCTCACCGGACGCGTCGAGTGGGTCGGGCCCATCGCGCGGGTGGCGTCCAGCGGCGGGGCGCCGTGGCCCGCGGCCAACTGGGACCCCTCGGCGAGCAGCGTGGTGGCCTGCGCCGGGTCGTCCATCCGGGTCTGCCCGGCCGGGCCGCTGCCGATCAGCTGCATCATGAGCTGCTGCGCGGTGGGCCGCCGGGTCGGCTCCTTGTCCAGGCACGCCGCCAGCAGCGGCCGCAGGTCGTCGGGCACGCCGTCCAGCATCGGCGGCTCGTGCACCACCCGGTTGATCACCGCGACCACGGTGTCGTCGCCGAACGGCGGGCGGCCGGTGGCGGCGAACACGATGGTGGCCGCCCACGCCCAGATGTCCACCGCCTCGGTGAGGCTGGCGCCCGCGACCTGCTCGGGCGCCATGTACGAGGGCGTCCCGATCGCCTTGGTCGCGGCGGTCTGGCCGGTGTCCAGGGCCCGCGCGATCCCGAAGTCGATCACCCGGGGCCCGTCCGGCGCCATGATCACGTTGTGCGGCTTGAAGTCGCGGTGCACGATCCCGGCCTGGTGGATGGCCACCAGCGCGGTCGCGGTCCCGATCGCCAGCCGCTCCAGCGCGGCCCCGGTGAGCGGACCGTCCTCGTTGATCTGCCGGTGCAGCGACTTGCCCGGCACGTACTCGCTGGCGATGTACGGCTGGTCGCCCGCGACGTCGGCCTCGAGCACCTGGGCGGTGCAGAACCGGGCGACCTGCTTGGCGGCCTGGGCCTCCCGGACGAACCGGTTGCGGGCCGAGGCGTCCGCGGCCAGGTCGGCGCGCAGGAGCTTGATCGCGGCTTTGGTGCCCGTGGACGGATCCACCCCGAGGTACACCACGCCCTGCCCGCCTTCTCCGAGCCGTTCGACCACGTCGAACGAACCCAGCCGCCGGGGATCTCCCGGCTGCAGCTCCGGCATGGACCACTCCTTACAGCCCGCGACGACAAGTGCGATGGGGAAGCCTTGAGCTTACGCGAGCCCGGCGCCGGGGGCGGGTCCGTTCCCGCACCGCCGCCGTACGGCCTGCGGGCGGCGGCCGCCGTTTCCGGGCACGCGTCAGCCGGCCCCGTCCTGTCTAGAGCACGCCCCGCCCCAGAGCAACCGGCATGCCGGAATCCGCCTTTGATCACACCGTAACGCCCGCCCGGACGCGCGTGCCGCCGGGCGGCTGGCAGACTCGTTACCCGTGAGCGGCCGCCCGCGGGCGACCAGGAGGCAACGTGGTGGGGGAACAGGTCTTGAGCATCAGCTTTCCACGGCAGAGCGCCCGTACGCGACGCTTCACCCTCGGTGTCCCGCGGGCCTTCCAGGTGGCGCCGGACGGGTCGCGGGTGGCGTTCCTGCGCACCCGGGCGGGCGACGACCCCGTGACATGCCTGTGGACGCTCGACCCCGCGTCCGGCGAGGAGCGGCTGGTCGCCGACCCGAGGGCGCTCGACCTGCCCGGCGAGGAGGACCTGCCGCCGGAGGAACGGGCCCGGCGCGAGCGCGCCCGCGAGCAGGCCGGCGGCATCGTCGGCTACGCGGTGGACCGCGACGTGCGGCAGGCCGTCTTCACCCTGGCCGGACGGCTGTTCCTCGCCGACCTGGCCACGGGGGACGTGCGGGCCCTGCCCGCGGCGACCCCGGTGTTCGACCCGCGGCTCGACCCCGCCGGCCGGCGCGTGGCCTACGTGTCCGGCCGCACCCTGCGCGTCCTGGACGTGGCGAGCGGGGAGGACGCCCCCCTGGTGACGCCGGAGAGCGAGCAGGTGTCCTACGGGCTGGCGGAGTTCATCGCGGCCGAGGAGATGGGCCGCTTGCGGGGCCACTGGTGGGCGCCCGACGGCGAGACCCTGCTGGCCGCGCGGGTCGACGAGACGCCCGTGCTGCGCTGGCACATCGCCGACCCCGCCAACCCCGAGCGGCCCCCGACCGAGGTCGCCTACCCGGCGGCGGGCACGCCCAACGCCATCGTGTCGCTGGTGCTGCTCAAGCTGGACGGCCGCCGCACGGCGGTCGCCTGGGACCGCGGCGAGTTCCCCTACGTGGTCACCGCGACCTGGGACGCGCACGGCCTGCTCGTCGTCGTGCAGACGCGCGACCAGCGCGCCCAGCGGCTGCTCGGGGTCGACCCGTCGTCGGGCGAGACGACGCTGCTGCACACCCTGCACGACCCGGAGTGGACGGAGATCGTGCAGGGCGTTCCGGCGCGGCTGGGCGGCGGCGAGGTCGTCTGGGTCGTCGACGACCGCGACACCGACACCCGGCGCCTGACCGTCGAGGGCAAGCCCGTCACGCCGCCCGGGCTCCAGGTGCGGTCCGTGCTGGCCGTCGAGGGCGAGACGGTGCTGTTCACCGCCTCGCAGGAGCCGACCGAGGTGCACGTGTGGTCCTACGGTCCGGAGGGGACCGTCCGGCTCACCGAGGGCGCGGGGGTGTTCTCCGGCGCCCGCTGCGGCGAGGTCGCCGTGCTGACCGGGTCGCGGCTGGACCGGCCGGGCGTGTCCACCGAGGTCCGCGGGCCCGGCGGCGCCGTCCACCCGATCGCCTCGCGCGCCGAGACCCCGGTGGTCGAGCCGAAGCCGCGGCTGCTGCGCGCCGGGGAACGCGAGATCCGCACGGTCGTGCTGCTGCCGACCGGCTGGCGGCCCGGCGACGGGCGGCTGCCGGTGCTCATGGACCCCTACGGCGGCCCGCACGCCCAGCGGGTCCTGGCCGTGCGGCGCGCCTACAACGAGGCCCAGTGGTTGGCCGACCAGGGCTTCGCGGTCGTCATCGCCGACGGCCGGGGGACGCCCGCGCGCGGTCCCGCCTGGGAGCGCGCGGTCCACCGCGACTTCGCCGGGCCGGTGCTGGAGGACCAGATCACCGCGCTGGAGGAGGCGGCCCGCCGCCACCCGGACGCGCTGGACCTCGGCCGCGTCGGCATCCGCGGCTGGTCGTTCGGCGGATGGCTGGCCGCGCTGGCGGTGCTGCGCCGCCCCGACGTGTTCCACGCGGCCGTGGCGGGCGCCCCGCCCACCGACTGGCGCCTGTACGACACCCACTACACCGAGCGCTACCTCGGCCACCCGGACGAGGAGCCGGAGGTGTACGCCGCCAACTCCCTGCTCGAGGACGCGCCGCGGCTGGAGCGCCCCCTGCTGCTGATCCACGGCCTGGCGGACGACAACGTGGTGGCCGCCCACACGCTGCGCCTGTCCAGCGCCTTGCTGGCGGCGGGCCGCCCCCACACGGTGCTGCCCCTGTCCGGCGTCACCCACATGACCCCGCAGGAGGTCGTCGCGGAGAACCTCCTCAACGTCCAGGTCGCCTTCCTCAAGAAGGCCCTCGCCGAACGCGCCGACTGAGAACCGCGCCACGCGCCGCACAAACGTGCGCGAGGAGAACGGGGCGGCCGCATACGCGGCCGCCCCGTTGGACTATGGCGAGGGTTGTTTGTCGCCGTGCCAGGAGGACCATAGGGCGGCGTAGGAGCCGCCGGCGGCGATGAGCTCGTCGTGGGTGCCGAGCTCGATGACGCGGCCGTTCTCCACGACGGCGACGCGGTCGGCGTCGTGCGCGGTGTGCAGGCGGTGCGCGATCGCCACGACGGCGCGGCCGTCCAGGACGGCGGCCAGGGAGCGTTCGAGTCGGCGGGCGGCGCGCGGGTCCAGCAGGGACGTCGCCTCGTCCAGCACCAGCGTGTGCGGGTCGGCCAGGATGAGCCGCGCCAGCGCGAGCTGCTGGGCCTGCGCCGGCGACAGGGGTTCGCCGCCGGAGCCGACGACCGTGTCCAGACCGGGCCCGTCCCAGTCCACGGCCCGCAGCGCCGCCTCCGCCTCCTCGTCGGTGGCGGGCCGCGCCAGGAGCAGGTTGTCCCTGACGGTGCCGTGGAACACGTGGTGGTCCTGGGTGACCAGGGCGACGCGGCCGCGCAGCTCGTCCAGCGGCAGGTCCACCAGCCGCACGGCGCCCGCGCCCTCCCCCACGGTGACCGTGCCGACGCGCGGCTCGTCCACCCCGGCCAGCAGGCGCCCCAGCGTGGACTTGCCCGCCCCGCTCGGTCCCACCACGGCGAGCCGCTCGCCCGGACGCAGGTCCAGGTCCACGCCGTGCAGGACGTCGCGGCCGTCGCGGTAGGCGTAGTGGACGTCCCGGGCGGCCAGGCGCTCCCCCGCGGGGCGGGCGTCGCCGGGGGAGCGGTCACGCGGGACGTTGCCGACGCCGAGCAGCCGGGCCAGTGCCGCGCCGCCCAGCTGCAGCTCGTCCAGCCGCGTGAGCACCAGGTCCACGGGGCCGATGACCTGGTGCACGTACAGGGTGGCCGCGGTGACCTGGGCCAGCGACGCCATGCCGTGGATGTGCAGCAGCCCGCCGATGAGCAGGGTGGCCACGATGGGCAGCGCGAACGCGATGTCCACCACCGGGAAGATCACCGTGCGCAGCCGCAGCGTGTACCGCTCGGCTCGGTAGGACCGGGCGATGTCGCGGTCGCAGCGGCGCAGCCGCCGCTCGGCCAGGCCGAGCGCCTCCACGGTGCGCGCGCCGTGCACGGTCTCGGCGAGACCGCCGGTCAACGCGCCCCAGGCCGCCATCTCGCGCAGGTACCCGGGGGCGGCGCGCCGCAGGTACCAGCGCATCGCCCCCCACAGCAGCGGGACGCCGACCAGGCACGGCAGCGCCACCAGCGGCCCGGTCAGCACCAGCGCGCCCAGCGTCAGGACGATCATCACGGACGAGACGAGGATGTCCGGCACGGCCCGGCGGACGGTCTCCGACAGGGCGTCCACGTCCCGTGAGGTGCGGCTGACCAGGTCCCCGGTGCCGGCCCGCTCCACCCGCGACAGCGGCAGGGCCAGCACCCGCTCGACGAACTCCTCGCGCAGCTCGGCGAGGATCCGCTCGCCGACGCGGGCGGAGGCGTCGTAGGCGTACCGGACGAGCACTCCCTGGGCGATCAGGAACCCGGTGATGGCCAGGGCGACCGCGTCGATCTCGACGTCGCCGCGCCGCACGCCCTCCACGAGGTCGCCGAGCAGCCGGGGGGCGACGAGGCCGGCCGCCGCGGCCAGCGCGTGCAGGGCGAGCGCGCCGAGCAGGGCGCGGGGATGGCGCCGCAGCAGCAGGTGCCGCGCGTGCGCGCGCACCTGCGTCGGCGTCGCCACGGGCAGGATCTCGTTGCTCACGTCCGACGGTCTCCTGGAACGGGCGGTCAGGGGGAGTCCTCGCCGCGGGTGACGGCGGCGGCGTAGCGGGGCTCGGAGAGCAGCAGGTCGCGGTGGCGCCCCTCGGCCACCACGGCGCCGTTCACGACGAACGCGACGTGGTCGGCGCGGTCGAGCATGAGCGGGCTGGTCGTGCACACCACGGTGGTGCGGCCGGCGCGGGCTGCGCCGAGCCGGTCGGCGATGCGGGCCTCGGTGTGCGCGTCGACGGCGCTGGTCGGCTCCACGAGGACCAGTACCTCGGGGTCGGCCGCGAGAGCGCGGGCCAGCCGCAGCCGCTGCAGCTGGCCGCCGGAGAACTCGCGTCCGGCCTCGGCGACGCGGGCGTCCAGGCCCGTGGCGGCCGCGACGTCCTCGGCGCAGGCGGTCCGCAGCGCCGCGTGCAGAGCCGCGTCGTCCACGGGGCGGAAGCCGGGGGTGAGGGCGTCGCGCAGCGTCCCGGAGAACAGCCGGTCCTCGTTGAGGGCGACGACGATCCGTTCCCGCACGCCGGCGACGTCGCGCAGCGGGACGCCGCCGTAGGCGACCTCGCCGTCCGCGTGCCGGCCGAGGCGGTCGGCGATGGCCTGGGCGTCCCTCGGGTCGGACGCGGCGATCGCGGTGACCCGTCCCGGCCGCACGACCAGCCCGGACGCGGCGTCGACCAGTTCGGCGGGGCCGTCCGGGACGACGGTCCCGGTGTCCGGCGGCTCGGGCTCCAGGCGCAGCAGCCGCACGACCCGGCCGGCCGCGACGTGGCCGCGGGTGAGCGTGCCGGCCGCCTCCCCGACGGTCTTCAGCGGCGTGATCAGGAAGACCGCGTAGCCGTAGCAGGCGACCAAGTCGCCGACGCTGATCGCGCCGGACGCGGCGGCCCGCGCGCCCGCCCAGGTGACCAGGGCGACCAGCAGGCCGGGCAGCAGCACCTCCGCGCCGCGCAGCCGCGACGCGGCCGTCGCCGCCGCCACGCCCGCCCGGCGCACCCGCTGGGACTCCTCCCGGTACCGGTCGGCGAACAGCGCCTCGCCGCCGATGCCGCGCAGCACCCGCAGGCCCGCCACCAGGTCGGCGGCGCGGCTGTTCAGCTCCCCGACCAGTTCGCGGTGGCGCTGCTCGCGTTCGCGCAGCGGCCGCAGCAACGGCCCGGCCGCCGCCAGGATCACCGGGACGCCGATCAGCACGACCAGGCCGAGCCGCGGCGAGGCGGCCCACATCAGGCCGGTCACCAGCCCGATGGCGGTGGTCGCGCCGACGGCGCGGCCGAGGATCTCCAGCGCGTCGCCGATGTGCTCGACGTCCGTCACGCCCACGCTGACCACCTCGCCGGCGGCGGTCCGCCGCGGGAGGGTCCCGCCGAGCCGGACCGCCTGCCGGGTGACGATCTGGACGGTGCGGTAGGCGGCGGACAGCCAGCCGAGGACGAGCGTGCGGTGCCGCAGCACCCCGGTCGCGGCGACGCCCCCGCCGAGCGCCAGCACCACCGCCGACCACGCCGCGAGCGCGGACGCGTCCCGCTCCGCCACGCCCTCGTCCACTGCCTTGCCGATCGCGGCGAGCATGAGCGCCTGGCAGGCCGTCCAGCCGACGTCGAGAAGCGCCCCGGCGAGCACGGCCCGCCACTGCGCGCGGGCCGTCCAGATCAGGTAGCGGGTGGGTGAGCGGCCGTCGGGGACCCCGGGGTCGGGAACCGGTAAGCGCTTCACGGGGCCGAAGGGTATGTGGCGGACGTTCGGGAATTCGACTGGTTTTTTCGTCGCAAACCGGCTCTACCAGCGGTCTCTTGACGAGATCGGGGGGTGCGGGCCGGCGATCGGAGACGCTAAGGTCGGGTGTGCACGGAGCGGCTCCGCGCCGCTCCGCAGAGCCGCGATCCGGCCCGGCCGCGATCCGAAGGGGCGATGCGCCCGCACGCGGTCCGGCCCGGGGTCGCGGGTCGGCCTGTCCACCGTCCGTGCGCCGTCTCCGGGGGCACCGCGCGTGCCCCGTGCCGTCCATCCCGCCGACAGTCCGGAACCTCAGTGAGCGCGATCAGCCAGCACACCAGTCCCGCGGCACCGCCGGGCACCGAGGACGGCATCGACCTGCTCCTCATCGACGACGACCCGGGCAACGTCGGCGTGGTCGAGAAGATGCTCGCCGAGGCGGGTCTGGACATCGCCATGTCCGTGGCCGGCAGCCTGGACGAGGCGCGGCGGCGGCTGACCCGCCGCACCCAGTGCATCCTGGTGGACCTGTCCGCGCCGGGCATCGACCACCTGGGCGTGCTGCGGCAGGTGCTCGACATGGCCGAGCGCGCGGCGGTGGTGGTGCTGACCGGCCTGTCCGACGCGCACCTGGGGGTGCGGGCGGTCGCCGCGGGCGCCGAGGACTACCTGGTCAAGCAGGAGGTGGACGGGCCGCTGCTGGCGCGCGCCATCCGGTACGCCATCGAGCGCAAGCGCGCCGAGGAGAGCGAGCGGCGGCTGGTGGAGGCGCGGATCATGGGCCGGGAGAACGCCCGGCTGGAGCGCGGCCTGCTGCCGGTGCCGCTGATCGACGACCCGTCCCTGCGGCACGACACCCGGTACCGTCCGGGCCGCCGCCGGGCCCTGCTCGGCGGCGACTTCTACGACACCGTGCAGACCGAGGGCGGCGCGGTGCACCTGATGATCGGCGACGTGTGCGGGCACGGCCCCGACGAGGCCGCGCTCGGCGTGCAGCTGCGCATGGCCTGGCGGACGCTGGTGCTGGCCGGGCACACCGGCGAGCAGCTGCTCGGCATCCTCGACACCGTCCTCGGGCACGAGCGGCGCAGCGAGGAGCTGTTCACCACGCTGTGCATGGTGACGGTGGCGCCGTCGCGCCGCACCGCCCGCATGCACCTGGCGGGGCATCCGCCGCCGCTGCTGTTCCGGCGCCCCGCGGACGGCGCCGACGGCGACGTCGAGGTGACGGCGCTGCCCGACTACGCGCACGGCCCCGCGCTGGGCCTGGTGCCGGGCGCCGAGTGGCCCACCACCGAGATCGACCTGGGCGAGTCGTGGGAGCTGATGCTCTACACCGACGGGCTGATC
Source organism: Actinomadura rubrobrunea NBRC 15275 (assembly GCF_001552235.1). Classification (NCBI taxonomy): domain Bacteria; kingdom Bacillati; phylum Actinomycetota; class Actinomycetes; order Streptosporangiales; family Thermomonosporaceae; genus Actinomadura; species Actinomadura viridilutea. The sequence continues at coordinate 10,431 of NZ_BCQU01000124.1, forward strand.
GAGGGGCGGGTCGGCGCGGGCCCGGACCGGCTGGGCACCGAGGGCCTGGTGGGCCTCGCGCGCAGCGCCCGGCGCCGCGGCCGCACCGGCCGCGCGCTGATCGACGAGCTCGTCAACGAGGTGGAGGCGCTGAACGGGGACGCGCTCGCCGACGACCTGGCGGTGCTGCTGCTGTCGCACACGCCGTCCGAGTGACGCCGCCGAGAACGGCCGCCGTACCGCTCGGTAGGGACGAAGTTCCCCAAATGAGTGTGAAGTCCCTCACGTTCCCAGTCGAGCCGAATGGGCGAAATGCCCGGCCCTGCACGGCCTATAGCCTGAGGCTATCGAAACGAGTGTCGTGATGACTTGGTGGTCTTACCGCAGGCAGGCGTAGCGTCGCGCGCGTGGCTATAGCGATACCCGCGATCTATCGGAGCACTGTCGGCAAGAAGGCCGTCATGGCCGTCACCGGCGCGATCCTGGTGCTCTACCTGATCGCGCACATGGTGGGGAACCTGAAGATCTTCTTCGGCGCGGAGGACTTCAACCACTACGCGCACTGGCTGCGCACCATCGGCACGCCCGCCGTCCCCCGGCGCACGGTGCTGACGCTCATCGAGGCGGTGCTGGCCGTCTCGGTCGTCCTGCACATGTGGTCGGCGGTCTCGCTGGCCCGGCGCGCCTCCGCCGCCCGTCCGGTCAAGTACCAGGCCAAGCGCAAGTCCCACGCCCAGGGCTACGCCGTGCACACCATGCGGTACGGCGGCGTGATCATCCTGCTGTTCGTCATCTGGCACCTGCTGGACCTGACGTTCCTCGTGGTGAACCCCGAGGGCTCGGCCGCCACCCCCTACGAGCGGATGGTCGCCGACTTCGCCCCCGAACGCTGGTTCATCACGCTCTGGTACGTGCTGGCCGTGGTCATGGTCGGGCTGCACCTGCGGCACGGCATCTGGAGCGCCTTCCAGACCCTCGGCCTGCGCACCGCGCGCAGTGACGGCGCGCTGCGCGGCCTGGCCACCGCCCTGGCCGCGGTGGTGACCGCGGGCTTCCTGTCCGTGCCCCTGTCGATCACCTTCGGATGGGTGAGCTGATCATGACCGACGACGGTTTCTACACCACCGGCGCCCCCATCGCCGACACCAAGGCCCCGTCCGGCCCGATCGAGGAGCGGTGGACCAAGCGCCGCTTCGAGGTCAAGCTGGTCAACCCGGCGAACAAGCGCAAGAAGACGATCATCGTGGTGGGCACCGGGCTGGCCGGCGGATCGGCGGGCGCCACCCTGGCCGAGGCCGGCTACCACGTGATCCAGTTCTGCTTCCAGGACAGCCCGCGCCGCGCCCACTCGATCGCCGCGCAGGGCGGCATCAACGCCGCCAAGAACTACCGCAACGACGGCGACAGCGTGTACCGGCTGTTCTACGACACGGTCAAGGGCGGCGACTTCCGCTCCCGCGAGTCCAACGTGCACCGGCTCGCCGAGATCTCCACGCAGATCATCGACCAGTGCGTGGCGCAGGGCGTGCCGTTCGCCCGCGAGTACGGCGGCCTGCTCGACAACCGCTCCTTCGGCGGCACCCAGGTCTCCCGCACCTTCTACGCCCGCGGGCAGACGGGCCAGCAGCTGCTGCTCGGCGCCTACCAGGCGATGATGCGGCAGGTGGACGCGGGCAACATCGAGCTGTACCCGCGGCACGAGATGCTCGACCTGATCGTGGAGGACGGGCGGGCCCGCGGCGTGGTCGTCCGCAACCTGCTCAACGGGGAGATCAAGCACTTCACCGGCGACGCGGTGGTGCTGGCCACCGGCGGGTACGGCAACGTGTTCTTCCTGTCCACCAACGCGATGGGCTCGAACGTCACCGCGACGTGGCGGGCGCACAAGCACGGCGCGTACTTCGCCAACCCCTGCTTCACGCAGATCCACCCGACCTGCATCCCCTACAGCGGCGAGCACCAGTCGAAGCTGACGCTGATGTCGGAGTCGCTGCGCAACGACGGCCGCGTCTGGGTGCCGAAGAAGGCCGGCGACACGCGCAAGCCCGCCGACATCCCCGAGGAGGAGCGCGACTACTACCTGGAGCGCATGTACCCCTCGTTCGGGAACCTGGTGCCGCGCGACATCGCCTCCCGCGCCGCCAAGAAGGTCTGCGACGAGGGACGCGGCGTCGGCCCCGCCGGACAGGGCGTCTACCTGGACTTCGCCGACGCGATCAAGCGGATGGGCCGCAAGGCCGTCGAGGCCAAGTACGGCAACCTGTTCGAGATGTACGAGCGCATCACCGGCGAGAACCCCTACGAGACGCCGATGCGCATCTACCCCGCCGTCCACTACACGATGGGCGGGCTGTGGGTGGACTACGACCTGCAGTCCAACCTGCCCGGCCTGTTCGTGATCGGCGAGGCGAACTTCTCCGACCACGGCGCCAACCGCCTCGGCGCGTCCGCCCTCATGCAGGGCCTGGCCGACGGCTACTTCATCCTCCCGGTCACCATCGGCGACTACGTCGCCCGCACCAACGACCTGCCGCCCGTCGGCGAGGCGGCGATCGACGAGGCCGAGACCCGCGTCCGCGAGCAGATCGACCGGCTGCTGTCCATCGACGGCGACCGGACCGTCGACTCCTTCCACCGCGAGCTCGGCCACATCATGTGGGAGTACTGCGGGATGGAGCGCACCGACGAGGGCCTGCGCAAGGCGCTGCAGCTGATCCCCGCCCTGCGGGAGGAGTTCTGGACCCGCGTCAAGGTCACCGGCACGGGCGAGGAGCTCAACAAGGAGCTGGAGAAGGCCGGGCGCGTGGCCGACTTCCTGGAGCTGGCCGAGCTCATGTGCATCGACGCGCTGCACCGCACCGAGTCGTGCGGCGGCCACTTCCGCGCCGAGAGCCAGGACGAGGACGGCGAGGCCAAGCGCGACGACGAGAACTTCTCCTACGTCGCCGCCTGGGAGTGGGCCGGGCCGGGCAAGCCGCCCGTGCTCCACAAGGAGCCCCTCGAGTTCGAATACGTCAAGCCCACTCAGAGGTCGTACAAGTAATCATGAAGGTCACACTGCGCATCTGGCGCCAGAAGGGCCCTGAGGACAAGGGCAGGATGGTCGAGTACCAGCTCGACGACATCTCCCCCGACGCCTCGTTCCTGGAAATGCTGGACGTGCTGAACGAGCAGCTCATCCAGAAGGGCGAGGACCCGGTCGCCTTCGACCACGACTGCCGCGAGGGCATCTGCGGCATGTGCTCCCTGGTCATCAACGGCACCCCGCACGGTCCCGAGCGCAACACCACCACGTGCCAGCTGCACATGCGCAAGTTCAAGGACGGCGAGGTCATCACCGTGGAGCCGTGGCGGGCCAAGGCCTTCCCGGTCGTCAAGGACCTCGTCGTCGACCGCTCGGCCTTCGACCGCATCATCGCCGCCGGCGGCTACATCACCGCCCCCACCGGCACCGCGCCTGACGCCCACTCGGTGCCCGTCCCCAAGGCGGACGCCGACAAGGCCTTCGAGGCCGCCGAGTGCATCGGCTGCGGCGCCTGCGTCGCCGCCTGCCCGAACGGCTCGGCGTCCCTGTTCCTCGGCGCCAAGGTCACCCACCTCGGCCTGCTCCCGCAGGGGCAGCCCGAGCGGTGGGACCGCGTCGTCAACATGCTCGAGGCCCACGACGCCGAGGGCTTCGGCGGCTGCACCAACACCGGCGAGTGCACCGTGGCCTGCCCCAAGGGCATCCCGCTGGACGTCATCGGCCGCCTCAACCACGACTACCTCAAGGCCACCGCCGGCGGGAAGAAGAAGTAACCCAGGCGACTGCCTGATGCACGGCCTTGGCGGAGCGCGCGTCCCGACCTCGGGGCGCGCGCTCCTTTGTGCGCGAGAACTCAGGCGTTGACGAGGGCCTCCACCCCGGCCGGGAGGCTTCCCGCCAGGGCCGCCTCCACCAGGAAGGTCTGCAGGGTCTCCTGGAAGGCGCGGGCCGCGTGGGTGGGCTCGACGTCCTTGCGGTGCGCCAGCGCGACCGTCCGCAGCAGGCCGGAATTGCGGCCCCGGCGGGACGGGTCGAGGTCGGAGTCGTCCATCACCAGGGGCGTGCCGCGCAGGCCGGGGCGTCCGGCCAGGGCCATGCTCGGGACGACGGCGACGCCGAGCCCGGCCTCGACGAAGCGCAGCACCGCGTCCATCTCGCCGCCCTCGACCGCGAAGCTCGGCTCGAACCCGGCGGCCCGGCAGGCGCTGATCGTCGCCTCGCGCAGGTCGTACCCGGAGCGGAACATCACCAGCGGCCGGTCGCGCAGGTCCTCGATCCGCAGGTAGGGGCGGCGCGGCAGCAGTCCGCGGTGCGCCCGGTCCCCGCCCTCCGGCCCCGCCGGGGACGCCACCACCAGGTTCTCCCGCAGGATGGGGACGGTGTCCAGCGGCGGGTCGCCGGGCAGCGGCAGGATCACCAGCGCCAGGTCCAGGGAGCCGCGGGTGAGCTCCCGCACCAGGTCGCGCGACCCGCCCTCCTCGACGATGAGCCGGATGCCGGGGTAGGCGTCGTGGAAGCGGCGCAGGACGTCGGCGAGCAGCCCCGCGCACAGCGACGGCGTGGCGCCCAGCCGGACCCGGCCGCGGCGCAGGCCCGCCAGCTCCTGCACCTCCAGCCGGGCGGTGTCGACGTCGGCGAGGATCCGCTTGGCCAGCGGCAACAGCGCCTCGCCCGCCGGGGTCAGGGTGATGTTGCCGCGCGCCCGGCTGAACAGCGGGGCGCCCAGCTCGGCCTCCAGCGCCCGGATCTGCTTGGACAGCGACGGCTGCGCCACGTGCAGGAGCTCCGCCGCGTGCGTGAAGTGCCGGACCTCGGCCACCGCGACGAAGTAGGCGAGCTGCTGCAACTGCACCTTGCAAAGGGTACGACGCCCGCGATCGCCGACCGGCGTCCGGCCCGGCCGTCAGACGCCCGGCGCGGCCGCGGGGTCACCGGGCGTGGCGGCGGAGGGCCTGCAGATCGTGGATGATCACGCGGCGCCGGCCCGTCTCGATCCAGCCGTGGCGGCGCAGCGTGCGCAGGGCCTTGCTGACCGCCTCGCGGGAGGCGCCGACCCACCCGGCCAGTTCCTCCTGCGACAGGCTGAGGGTGATGCGCACGCTCTGGCGCCCGTCGCGGCGTTCCGCCGCGGCGCCGGCCGCGGGACGGCCCCGGCCGGACGGCTCGTACGGGACGCCGAACCGTTCGGCCAGCTCCACCAGGCGCTGGGCGACCCGCCCGGTGGCGTCGAACATGCCGAACTCGATGCGCTTGCGGTCGGCGTCGCGCCACCGCTGGCACAGCATCCGCATCATCAGCAGCGACACCCGCCCGTTCCCCTGCAGGAACGCCATGAACTGCGGGGCGGTGAGGGTGAGCGCCCGCGCCGGCTCCAAGGTGGCGACCGTGGCCGAACGCGGGCCGCCGTCGATCGCGGCGACCTCGCCGAGCAGCGCGCCCGGCCCCCGCACCGCCAGCAGCGCCTCCCCGCCGTGCTCGCGGTGCGAGTACGCCTTGACCCGTCCCGACAGCAGCACCGCCACCCACGTGGACGGCTCCCCCTCGGAGAACAGCACCTCGCCGCGGGCGAAGGCGCGGACCCGGGCGCGCCGTTCGAGCTCGGCGCGTTCGGCGGGCGTGAGCTCGGCAAGGAAGGAACCGGGCTCCAGGGGGGAGTTCATATCTCCACGCTAGAGCGGACCGGCGCTCCTTGTGAGCCGCCGCAAAATCACGAATCCGTCACGCGTTCTGTGTACTTCTTCCTATACACCGCGCCCCCGGTCCGCGAAGGTGGGGGCGGTCTGTGCGGTCCGCACGCCGCACCGCGAACCTTCATGGAGACGGCGAGCGCGGCGGGCGGCGGCGACGGGGGCTC
>NZ_BCQU01000125.1:0-15893 GCF_001552235.1 Actinomadura rubrobrunea NBRC 15275
CGTCGCTCGCGCAGGGCGCCGAGCACGCCGAGGAGGTCGGTCTGCTGGAGCCGGTGGACCTGGACGGCCTCTACGACCTCGGGCCGCTCAACGAGGTGCTCAAGGCGAGCGGGAAGGCACAGGTCAGCGACAAATGACTCAGGCCGCCACGGCCGCCCTCAGCCGGACCCCAGCGCCCGCGGCGGTCCGGCTGAGCGGCGTCTCCAAAGCGTTCGGAAGCGGCGACGCGGCCCTGCTCGCGCTCGACGACGTGTCCCTGGAGGTCGCGCCCGGCGAGTTCGTCTGCCTGCTGGGCGCGTCCGGCTGCGGCAAGAGCACCCTGCTCAACCTGATCGCCGACCTGGACACGCCGACGGCCGGCACGATCGACACCGGCGGCGCCCGCGTGGCGCTGATGTTCCAGGAGCCGGCGCTGTTCCCGTGGCTGACCGTCACCGCCAACATCGAGCTGGCGCTGAAGATGCGCGGCGTGCCCAGGTCCGAGCGGCGCGAGCGCGCCTCCGCCCTGCTCGCCTCGGTGCACCTGAGCGGATTCGAGAAGAAGCGCCCGCACCAGCTGTCGGGCGGCATGCGCCAGCGGGTCGCGCTGGCCCGCGCCCTCGCCCTGACGGTGGACGAGACCGACGGCGGCCAGGGCACCCTGCTGCTGATGGACGAGCCGTTCGGCGCGCTCGACGCGATGACCCGCGACCTGCTGCACGACGAGATCGAGCGGATCTGGCGAGAGCGCGGGCTGACCGTCCTGTTCGTCACCCACAACGTGCGCGAGGCCGTCCGGCTCGGCGACCGCGTGGTGCTGCTCAGCAGCCGTCCCGGCACGGTGGTGGAGCAGTTCCCGGTCGACATCGCACGCCCCCGCCGGATCGACGCCGCGCCGGTGGCGGCGCTGGCCGGCGAGATCACCGACCGGCTGCGCGAGGAGGTCGGCCGCCATGGCGCTTGAGACCCGCACGAACGCACCGGACCCCGGCGCCGGCGGCGCCGCGGCCGGCGATCCCGCGCTGGAGCGGCAGATCGCCGGGCTGGACGCGCTGGAGCTGGCCGCGGGCGCGCGCCGCGGGCCGCTGGCGCGGCTGTGGTCGGCGCTGTGGCCGATGCTCACGGCCGTGGCGATCGCGCTGGCGTTCTGGCAGGCGGTGGTGTGGAGCGGCTGGAAGGACCCGTGGGTGCTGCCCGGGCCCGCCGACACCCTGCCGATCTTCTGGGACCAGGTCACCAGCGGCCGGTTCTGGGAGGCGGTCGCGCTGACCATGCGGCGGGCGCTGGTCGGGTTCTCGGTGGCCATCGTGATCGGCGTGCTGGTCGGCGCGCTGGTGTCGCGGTTCCTCGTGCTGCGGCGCGCGTTCGGCTCGCTGATCACCGGGCTGCAGACGATGCCGTCGATCGCCTGGTTCCCGCTGGCGATCCTGCTGTTCCAGCTCAGCGAGAGCGCGATCCTGTTCGTGGTGGTGCTGGGCGCGAGCCCGTCCATCGCCAACGGGCTGATCGCGGGCGTCGACTACACCCCGCCGATCCTGCTGCGGGCCGGCAAGGTGCTCGGCCTGCGCGGCCTGCTGCTGTACCGGCACCTCATCCTGCCCGCCTCGCTGCCGTCGTTCGTCGCCGGGCTCAAGCAGGGCTGGGCCTTCGCCTGGCGCAGCCTGATGGCGGGCGAGCTGCTGGTGATCATCGGCGACACCACCTCGCTGGGCGTGCTGCTGTCGCAGGCCCGCGAGCTCAACAACACCGCCGACATGATCTCCTACATGATCGTGATCTTGATCATCGGCGTCGTCATCGACCAGCTCTTCGGCGTGGCCGACCGCGCGCTGCGCACCCGCTGGGGCATGGACGTCGACTGACCGGGCCCGCCGGCACAGGAGCACGGCCCGCGCCGCCGCGACCCGGACGCGCCCGCCGTGCGCGGTGGGGGCGGGCCTGGGGCGCGCGATCCCGCCCCAGGCCCGCGCGGCCGGTCGCCCGGGCACGCGGCCGCCGACGCCCCGCCCCGGGGCGTCCCTAGACGCTGTCGAACCCTAGACGCTGTCGAAGCGGAAGCGCTGGTTGGCCGTGCCCCGGCACCGGTACTGGATGATCGGAACGTTGTTCGCGGTGCTGGCGCCGCGGACGTCCAGGCACTTGTCGTGCAGGGTGCGGATCTCGTACCGGCCGTTGCGCACCCGCCGCAGCCGGAACTTTTGGTTGGCCGTGCCGTCGCAGGCGTACTGGATGATCGCGGTCTCGTCCCTGGCGCTCTCCCGGGCGACGTCCAGGCACTTGTCGTGCAGGGTGCGGATCTCGTACCGGCCGCCGTCCGCGGCCACCAGCCAGAACCGCTGGTTGGCCGAGCCCTGGCAGGAGTACTGGATGATCGGCGTCCCGCTGGCGGCGACGCCGCCGCTGACGTCCAGGCACTTGTCGCTGAACGTCACGACTCTCACGCGGTGCGCGTTCCGTAGTCGGCTCGTCTCGGAGGCGTCGGCGACGGGGCTCGTCAGGGGCGTGACGAGCGCGAGCAGGGCCGCCGCCGCCAGGCCGCGGCGCGCCGTGACGGGACCGGCGGGGCTGGTCAGGGGGAAACGCATGGCACACCTCTCAGGTGAACGGATGTCGCGCCCGATCTCCATCGGACTACCTCAAGTAATCATCTCGTCGCTCTAGGTGTGCAGAGTTGTCCAGGCCACAACCTTCTTGCGCGAGAGGTAGCCAACTCCCGCCGCGGCGGAAGCCCCCTCACCTGCGCGGGAACTCCCTAAACCTTGTCGAGGGCGGCGTCGATGGCGGCGCTGAAGGCGTCCACCTCATGCCGCCCCTCGTACAGCTCCCCGTTGATGAAGAACGTGGGGGTGCCGCCCACGCCGCTGCGTTCGCCGCCTTCCATGTCGGCGGTGATGCGGCGGCGGTGGCGTTCGACGTCGGTCCACAGGGACACGCCCATCGAGTCGGCGTAGGCCGTGAGATCGGAGTCGGACAGGGCGAGCTGGTTGCGGAACAGCGTGTCGTGCATCTCCCAGAAGCGGCCCTGGTCGGCCGCGGCCTCGGCGGCGAGGGCCGCGGCCATCGCGCGCGGGTGCACCTCCGACAGCGGGAAATGCCGGAAGACGATGCGCAGCCGGTCGCCGTAGCGTTCGCGCAGCTCTTCCAGAATCGGATGGGCGCGGCCGCAGTAGGGGCACTCGTAGTCGCCGTACTCGACGAGCGTGACCGGCGCGTCGGCGGGACCGCGGATGTGGTCGGCGTCGGTGACGGGCGGCAACGGCTCGGCCTCCACCGGGATGTCCGCCTCGCGGCTCGGGGACGCGCACACGGCGCCGCGATTCCACGCCAGGCGGAACACCACCCAGCCGAACCCGGCCGCCAGCAGCGACCCCGCCAGGATGCCGATCTTGGCCTGGCTCTGCAGCGCCGGGTCGTCGGCGAACGCCAGATCGGTGATGAACAGCGACACCGTGAAGCCGATGCCGGACACGGCCGCGCCGCCGAGCACCTGCCCCCACACCAGGCGGCCGGGCAGGGCGCCCCAGTCGAGCCGCAGCGGCAGCCAGGTGCCGACGACGATCCCGAGGAACTTGCCCGCCGGCAGGCCCACGGCCACGCCGATCGTGACCGGCGAGGAGGCGGCGGCGCGCAGCGCGTCGCCGTCCAGCCGGACGCCCGCGTTGGCCAGCGCGAAGATCGGGACGATGACGTAGCTGGTCCACGGGTGCAGCAGCAGCTGCAGCCGCTCGTTCACCGAGACGGTGCGCTGGACCGTGCGCCCCGCCTCGACGGCCAGTTCGGGGGTGGGGTCGCGCGACAGCTCCCGCAGCAGCTCGCTCGCCCGCAGCATCTTGTACCCGCTGGGCGCGTACACCACGACCAGGGCGCCGAGCAGGATGCCCGCGAGCGTGGGGTGGACGCCGCTCTCCAGCATCGCGGCCCACACGCCGAGGCCGAGCAGCAGGTAGGCCGGGGCGCGCCAGAGCCGCAGCCAGCGCGCCGCGACGATCAGCCCGGTGAGCAGCACGGCGACGAGCAGCGCGACCACCGACAGCGACTCGGTGTAGAAGACCGCGACGACCAGGATCGCGCCGACGTCGTCCACCACGGCCAGGGTGAGCAGGAAGGCGCGCAGCGGCTCGGGGCAGCGGCTGCCGATCACCGCCAGCACGCCGAGGACGAACGCGGTGTCGCTGGCCAGCGGGATGCCCCAGCCCGCGGCGCCGGGGCCGCCGGCGTTGAACGCGGTGTAGACGAGCGCGGGGATCGCCATCCCGCCGAGCGCGGCGACGGCCGGCACGGCGACCAGCCGGCGGTCGCGCAGCTGGCCGATGCGGACCTCGCGGCTGACCTCCAGGCCGATGACGAAGAAGAACAGCGCCATCAGCCCGTCGTTGACGACGTCCCGCAGATCCAGGGCGGCGGTGTGCCCGCCGACCCGCACCGCCAGCTCGGTGCGCCAGAACGCCTCGTAGGTGTCGCCGAACGGGGAGTTGGCCCACAGCAGCCCCGCGATCGTGGCCGCCAGCAGCACGCTCGTGCCGCCGACCTCGGTGCGCAGGAACGACCGCAGCCCCGGCGGCACCGCCCGTGCGGCGATCGAGATCTCGCTCATGTGCGCCGCCCCGGCCGTTCGCGCGTCATGCCCCCACCCATCGCGGGCTACAACCACGCACGTCAGGGACTTGTTCCGGCGCGTCCCGCCCCGTCGTCGGCCACGTCGCGGGGCGACTCGGGATCGCGGAACGGCCACGAGTCGCGGCGCGGGCCGTCGCCGCCGCGGCTGACGCGCAGGATGACGGTGCCGTCCGGGCCGGTCGACATGCTCGCCACCGTGCCGGGCGGGTAGACGTCGGACGCCACGGCCGAGCCGAGGCGCGCCCGGAACCCGGTCTCGCGCAGCCGGGCGAGCGCGGCGCCGAGCCGCATGCCGCGCACGTCCGGGGCCCGGTCGAGCTCACCGCTGCCCCGGCTGAAAAAGCGCGCGGGCGGCCGCACGAACGAGGAGGCGGGGCGTCCGGCCAGCGCGCCGACCATGGTGTCGCGCCAGATCGGCGCGGGGATCGTGGCGCCGTACACCGCGCCGTAGCAGCGGCCGTTCATGCACAGGTCGGTCATCGGGTGCTTGTAGCCGCCGCGCGGGTCCCCCACCCACACCGCCGCGGCCAGGTCCGGCGTGTACCCGGCGAACCAGGCGGCGGAGAAGCCGTCGACGGTGCCGGTCTTGCCGGCGGCGGGACGGCCGATGCCCATCCCGCGCGCGGTGCCGCGGGTCAGCACGCCGCGCAGCACGTGGTTGACCGCGTCGGCGACGCCCTCGTCGATCACCTGCTCGCAGCGGGCGGGCGGCACCTTCAGCTCCCGGCCCTGCGCGTCGGTGATCTTCGTGATGGCGATCGGCTCGCAGTAGCGGCCCCGGGCGGCGAACGCGGCGTAGGCGGCGGCGAGCCGCAGCGGCGACACCGGGTTGAAGCCGAGGGTGAAGGAGGGGTACTGCTCCAGCGGCTCGCCGTTGGCCTGCCGCATGCCCAGCTTCTCGGCCATCTTCACCGTGTCGCACAGCCCGACCCGGCGCTGCAGCGCCAGGAAGAACGTGTTGACCGAGTGGTGGGTGCCGGTGACCAGGCTGAACTCGCGGCCGCCCTCGCCGTCGGCGGCGTTGCGCAGCGGCTTGGTGTCGCCGACGCGGCGGCCCTTGCAGTCGCGGTAGCCCGTGGGGACGAAGGAGCGCGGCGCCATGAGGCGGGTGCCGAACGGCATGCCGTCCTCCAGCGCGGCGGCCAGCGTGAACACCTTGAACGTCGAGCCGGCCTGCATGCCGATGCTCGAGCCGTGGCTGGCGTCCGCGGCGAAGTTGATCCACGTCTTGCCGCGTTCGCGGTCCGACCCGAGGTCGCGGTCGACGGCCATGCCCCTGATCGCGCCGGTGCCGGGCTCGACGAGCGCCTCGGCGGCGGCCTTGCCGGCGGAGTTCGTCGGGGGGACGTGCCGGTCGACGGCGCGTTGCGCGGCCCGCTGCGTCTGCGGGTCCAGGGTGGTGTGAATGGTCAGCCCGCCGCGCTTGAGCAGCCGTTCGCGGGCCTTCCGCGTCGGGCCGAACACGGGATTGGTGAGGATCTCGCGTTGGACGTAGTCGCAGAAGAACGGGGCCTTGCTGACCACGCAGCCGTTGGGGGTCCGCTTGACGCGCAGGCCCAGGGGGCGGCGCGCGGCGGCCTCGGCGGCGGCGTCGTCGACCCAGCCGAGCTCGGCCATGCGGCGCAGCACGACGTTGCGGCGCTCGCGCGCGGCCGCCGGGCGGCGGGTCGGGTCGTAGGCGTGCGGGTAGCGGATCACCCCGGCCAGCAGCGCCGCCTCGTGCAGCTCCAGCCGCGCCGCGGGCTTGCCGAAGTAGTGGCGGGACGCCGCCTCGATGCCGTAGGCGCCGTCGCCGAAGTAGGCGATGTTGAGGTAGCGGCGCAGGATCTCGTCCTTGGAGAACCGCTTCTCCAGCGCCACCGCGTACCGCAGCTCGCGGATCTTGCGGGCGGCGGTGATCTCCTGGGCGGCCCGCCGCTCCTCGGCGTTCTCCGCCTGCGTGATCAGCAGGTTCTTGACGTACTGCTGGGTGATGCCGGAGCCGCCCTGGGTGACCTCGCCGGACGACAGGTTGCTGGCCAGCGCCCGCAGGGTGCCCTGGGAGTCCAGGGCGCCGTGCTCGTAGAACCGGCTGTCCTCGATGGCCAGCACGGCCCGGCGGGCGACCGGCGCGATCTGGTCCAGCCGCACGTCGATCCGGTTCTGGGTGAAGAACGTGGCGATGAGCGAGCCGTCGGCGGCCAGGATCCGCGACCGCTGCGGCACGCCGGACACGTCCAGGTCGTCCGGCTCCTCCTGGAACCAGCGCGCGGCGTCGCGGGCGCCCATTCCCGCGGCGCACACGGGGGGCAGCAGCATCAGCGCGACCAGCACGCCCGCCAGCGCGCCGAGCCCGCCCAGGCGCCGGACGGCCCGCAGGCGCGCGGCGGCCGCGCTCTTCGCGGTACCGCCACGGGAGCCTCCCAGCACGCGCCAAGAGTAGACGCGGCGACCGCGGCTCACCACCCCCGGCGGGATCTCGCTCCGCGGCGGGGACGGGTCACTCGGCCGCCCGCGTCCGCTCCCATGCCTTGACACGATCGCGGAATACCCTGCAGACGGCACGCAATTCCGCTTCCGCATCACGGCCCTGCGCCCGGCTCTCCCGCACCAGCCGGAACAGGCGCGCCCCCAGGGCGCTCTCCTCCCCGGCGTCGCCGGGGGACACGGAGGGCTGCTCCTCCGCGGGCGGCTCGGGGAGGTCGAACAGCTCGGGCGGGGCGCCGGCGCGCTCCGCGCGGCGCTGCAGCTGCGCGGCCAGGGTCAGCGCCGGCTGGCCCATGGGCACGCCGTCCAGCACCGACGCCTCGCCGCCGTTCTTGGCGGCGCGCTCGGCGGCCTTGATCTGCTCCCAGTTGGCGTTGACCTCGTCGGCGCCGGACACCGTCACGTCGCCGAACACGTGCGGGTGGCGGCGCACCAGCTTGTCGACGATCGCGCCCGCCACGTCGTCGATGGTGAAGCGGGTCTCGTCGGTGCGCTCGGCGGCCACCGCGGCGTGGAACGCCACCTGCATCAGCACGTCCCCGAGCTCCTCGCGCAGCGCGCCGAGGTCGCCGTCCTCGACGGTGTCGGCGACCTCGTAGGCCTCCTCCAGCAGGTACGGCACGAGCGAGGCGTGCGTCTGCTTGGCGTCCCACGGGCATTCGCGGCGCAGCGTGTCCATGACCGACACCAGGTCGAGCAGCCGGGCGCCGGGCAGGTCGTAGGAGCCGTGCAGCACCTCGACGGTGGGCGGGTCCTGCCCGGGGCGGGGGGACGGCCCCCCGCCCCCGGCGCCGTCCACCACGATCTGGCCGATCTCGCGCATGAGCGCCTCGTCGCCCTCGGGCGCGGCCACCCACACCACCTGCGCGGCGCGGGCGGCCTCGACCAGGGCGGCCGGGTCGGGTTCGGCGACCTCCTCCGGCCGCACGCCCGCCTCCCGCAGGTACGGCAGCAGCGGGTGGCCGGCCGGGGCGAGCACGCGATCGGCCGACCGCAGCGTGTCCCACGCCTTCCACGTCAGCAGGCCGGGAGCGACGCGGTGCGTGGTGGCCAGCAGGGTCAGGCTCATGGTCAGCGGGTCCCCGGTTCGGGAGCGGACAGACGCTGCCGCACCGGCTCGATGGCGACCTGCCGCGGGTCGAACGACCCGAACCGCGGGTTGACCCGGATGTCCATGTCGGCGGCGGTGCGGACGAACTGGTCCACGACGCCGCGGTACGCGGCGGTGCTGCGCGGCCCGCGCGGGTCGGCGGGGTCGGCGCCGAGCCGGGTCGCGAGCTGCTCCTGGACGGTCAGGTAGCGGGCCAGGTCGCGGGTGTAGCGGGCGGGCAGGCCGTAGGCCAGCGTGACCGAGCGGGCGCCGCCGCGGCGGTCCAGCTCGCCGACGGTGCGGTCGACCGCGCCCTCGTTGATCGCCAGCCGGTTGCGGCGGGCCACCTCGTCCGCGACGCGGAACTTGATGAGCATGGTGAGCGCGCCGCGCATGTCCGACTCCGACAGCTCCACGGCCAGCTGCTGGTCGGGGCCGCCGGGGGCGGCGCGCATCTGGTTGGCGATCGGGTCGGCGCGGAACTGCCGCTGCCAGTCGCGCACCGCGCCGTTCAGGGCGGCGGTGCTGATGCGGTCGTCGCCGATGAGGGCGGCCGCCCCCGCCTTGGGCGGAGCGCCGCCGCAGCCCGCCAGCACGGCCGCGGCCGCCGCCGCCAGCGCCGCCGCCTTGACCGCCCCGGCGGCCCTCACGGCCGCACCGCCTTCACGGTTGTACCGAGCACGGAAATCCTCGATCCTCTTGCGTTCCCCTACAGAATCCGATCTTGGTCAGCCTAGGCCCGGGCCGGCTCCAGCAACAGGGCCTCGACCAGGTCCGTGGCCCATTTCAGCAGCTCCTGATCGCGCAGCGGACGGCCGCCCAGCGGTTTGGTCTTGGGCACCGGCACCAGCAGCGTCCGCACGGCGGGCTTGAGCACGCTCTTGGGGTAGAGCCGCTGCAGCCGCACCTGCTTGGAGTCGGGCAGCTCCACCGGCGCGAACTTGACGAAGTTGCCCTGCAGGGCCACCTCGGTCAGCCCGGCCTTGCGCGCCCGCACCCGGAACCGCGCCACCGCCAGCAGGTTGCGCACCGGCTCGGGCGGCGGGCCGAACCGGTCGCGCAGCTCCTCGTGCACCTGCGCGACCTCGTCGTCGGAGGTGACGGCGGCGATGCGCCGGTAGGCGTCCAGCCGCAGCCGCTCGCCCGGCACGTACTCGTGCGGCAGGTGGGCGTCGACCGGCAGCTCCACCTTGGTCTCGGGCGTCTCCTCGACGGCGCCGCCCTCCTTCAGCTCGCGCACCGCCTCCCCGACCATCCGCACGTACAGGTCGAACCCGACGCCGGCGACGTGCCCGGACTGCTCGGCGCCCAGGATGTTGCCCGCGCCGCGGATCTCCAGGTCCTTCATCGCCACGTACATGCCCGCCCCGGCCTCGGTGTGCTGGGCGAGGGTGGCCAGGCGCTCGTGCGCGGTCTCGGTCAGCGGCGTCTCGGGCGGATAGAGGAAGTAGGCGTAGGCGCGTTCGCGGCCGCGGCCGACGCGTCCGCGCAGCTGGTGCAGCTGCGCCAGGCCGTACATGTCGGCGCGGTCCACGATCAGGGTGTTGGCGTTGGGCACGTCCAGACCGGACTCCACGATCGTGGTGGCCACCAGGACGTCGAAGTTCTTCTCCCAGAAGTCCACCATGACGCGTTCGAGCTCGTGCTCGTTCATCTGGCCGTGCGCGACCGCGATGCGCGCCTCGGGGACCAGCTGCGCCAGATTGGCGGCCACCCGGTTGATCGACCGGACCCGGTTGTGCACGAAGAACACCTGGCCGTCGCGCAGCAGCTCGCGGCGGATGGCGGCGGCGATCTGCTTGTCGTCGTACGGGCCGACGAAGGTCAGCACCGGGTGCCGCTCCTCGGGCGGGGTCAGGATCGTCGACATCTCCCGGATGCCGGTCAGCCCCATCTCCAGCGTCCGCGGGATCGGGGTGGCGGACATGGCCAGCACGTCCACCTGGGTGCGCAGCCGCTTGAGCTCCTCCTTGTGCTCGACGCCGAACCGCTGCTCCTCGTCGATGATCACCAGGCCGAGGTCCTTGAAGCGGGTCTGCGACGACAGGATGCGGTGCGTGCCGACGACGACGTCCACCGTGCCGTCGGCCAGCCCGCGCAGGGTCTCCTCGACCTCCGCGTCGCTCTGGAACCGGCTGATCGGCTTGACCACCACCGGGAACGGTCCGAACCGCTCGGAGAACGTCGACAGGTGCTGCTGGACGAGCAGGGTGGTCGGCACCAGCACCGCGACCTGCTTGCCGTCCTGCACCGCCTTGAACGCGGCGCGCACCGCGATCTCGGTCTTGCCGTACCCGACGTCGCCGCAGATCAGCCGGTCCATCGGGACGGGCCGCTCCATGTCGGCCTTGACCTCTTCGATGGCGGCGAGCTGGTCGGGCGTCTCCACGTACGGGAAGGCGTCCTCCAGCTCGCGCTGCCAGGGGGTGTCCGGCCCGAACGCGTGGCCGGGGCTGGCCATGCGCGCCGAGTACAGCCGGATCAGCTCGCCCGCGATCTGCCGGACCGCCTTGCGCGCCCGCGACTTGGCCTTCTGCCAGTCGGCGCCGCCCAGCCGGTGCAGGGACGGCGACTCGCCGCCGACGTACCGGGTCAGCTGGTCGAGCTGGTCGGTGGGGACGAACAGCCGGTCGCCCTTGGCGTACTCCAGGATCAGGTATTCGCGGGTGGCGCCCTGCACGGTGCGGCTGACCATCTCCACGTACCGGCCGACGCCGTGCTGCTCGTGGACGACGTAGTCGCCGGCGCGCAGCTGCAGCGGGTCGATGCCGCCGCGCCGCCGCGACGGCATGCGCCGCATGTCCTTGGTGGACGCCTTCTGCCCGGACAGATCCGCCTCGGTGACGACGGCGAGCTTGATCGAGTCCCAGGTGAAGCCGTGCTCCAGCAGGCCGGTGGAGACGCTGACCAGGGCGGGGGCGGGCGGTTCGGCCAGGTCGGTGAGGGCGGCGCCGATGCCCTCCTCGCCGACGAGCTGCGCGAGGCGTTCGGCGGGGCCGTGGCCGGGGGTGACCAGGACGACCCGCCAACCGTCGCCGGTCCACCTCTTCAGGTCGCCCATGACGCGGGCGGTGTCGCCGCGATACGCCTCGGCCGCGTGCACGCCGAGGTTGAGCGCCTCGCCCTCGGGGGTCAGGGCGGTGACCGTCCATCGGGTCAGCCCCAGCTCGGCGGTGTGCCGCTGAACCTCCTCCAACGAGCGGAAGGCGGCCGCGCCCAGGTCGATGGGGGCTTCTCCCCCTGCCGCCGCGGCCACCCAGCTGGCCTCCAGGAACTCCTGGCTGGTGCGCACGAGTTCGGCGGCGCGGCCGCGGATGCGCTCCGGCTCGCACACCAGAAGGTGCGACCCCTGGGGAAGCAGGTCGGTGAGCAGCTCCATCCGGTCGGCGAGGACGGGCGAGAACGCCTCCATGCCCTCGACCGGGTCGCCGTCGGCGATGCGGGTGAGCACGTCCTCCAGCGCCGGGTGCTCCTCGGCCAGCAGCTTGGCCCGTTCGCGCACCCGCTCGGTCAGCGGCAGCTCGCGGCACGGCGGCGCCCACAGGCCGTCCTGCGCCACCTCAAGGGAGCGCTGGTCGGCGGCCTTGAAGTAGCGGATCTCCTCGACGGTGTCGCCCCAGAACTCCACGCGCAGCGGGTGCTCCTCGGTGGGCGGGAACACGTCGAGGATGCCTCCGCGCACGGCCAGTTCGCCGCGCTTTTCGACCAGGTCGACGCGGGTGTATCCGGCGTCGGCCAGGCGGCGGACGACGTCGTCCAGTTCGGCCTCGTCGCCCGGCCGCAGGCGCACCGGCTCCAGGTCGCCGAGCCCGGCCACGATCGGCTGCAGCACCGCCCGCACGGGCGTGACCACGACCCCCAGGGGCCCGCCCGCGCCGTCGCCGGCGTCGGGGTGGGTCAGGCGGCGCAGGACGGCCAGGCGCCGGCCGACGGTGTCCGAGCGGGGCGACAGCTTCTCGTGCGGGAGCGTCTCCCACGCCGGAAAGCACGCGACCCGGTCGGGGTCCAGCAGGCTGGTCAGCGCGGACGCCAGGTCCTCGGCCTCGCGTTCGGTGGCGGTGACGGCCAGCACCACTCCCCCGTCGGCGGTGCGGCGCGCCAGGGCCGCGGCCAGGATCGGCCACAGCGCGGGCGGCGCGACCACGTCGCGGTCGACGCGCGCGTTCTTCAGCGCGGCGCCCAGGTCCGGATCGCCGCACGCCAGGTCAACAAGTCCAGAAAGCGTCATGTTCGCCCGCTCGTCGATGCTCCTTGCGGTGGCGGCCCCGCCCCGCCTTTGAAGAGATCCCGCCGCCTGGCCCGGCGCCCGCCCGGCCCCCCGCCGGCGGACGGCCCGCCGCGGGGCAGCCCGAAGCCCCGGGAATCCTCTGGACCCCGGAGCGCCCTATCAGCCTACGCGCCCTCATACCGTCCCGTACGGACCATGCCGGGATCGTTGGAGCCGCCAACATCGGGGGCGGGGCCGCGGCGGGACGCGCCGCCCGCCCGCGAGGTTGGTCGCCTCACCGCATGCGGCATTCCAAGAAGGTGCAAATAGCAGACAGTGCGCAGTCGCGCGGTTACGCTGCGAGATTGTGACCGATCTGCGTACGCCGCCGCTCAACGATGGTGATCTGTTCTCCGAACGCGTCCGGCAGTACGCCCACGACCGGCCGCTGCGGCCCGTCCACATCCTGGAGGCCGGATGCGGATGGGGGCGGGGCCTGGACCTGGGCGACTGCGAGCATCGGGTCACCGGTGTCGACATGGACGCCCCGGCGTTGCGCGCGCACACCGCGGGGCGCACCGACCTCGACGAATGGCACCTGGGCGACCTGCGCACCGTGCCCATGCCGCCGCGCGCCTACGACGTGGTGCACGCCCCGTTCCTCATCGAGCGGGTGCCGCACGCCGAACTGGTGCTGGACCGCTTCGTGGCCGCCCTGAAGCCCGGCGGGCTGCTCCTGGTGCGGCTGCGCGACCGCGACACCGCGTTCGGCTTCCTCGACCGCCGGCTGCCCCGGTGGCTGCGGGACCCGCTGTGGCGCCGCCTGGCCCGGAACGGCCGGACCGAGCTGCTGCTGGCCCCTGAGGCGCTCGCCGCCGGGGCGGCGCGTCGGCGGCAGGACGCGGACGCCCCCGGCGAGGCCGCCGACCGGTCGGACGCGGCCGCGTCCGACGCCCCGGAGGCGGAGGCGGGCGGCGCCGCGGCGTCCGAGACGGCCGCGCGGCGGCGCGCCCGGCGCGCGGACGCGGGCGGGCGCGCCCCGGAGGTCGGGATGCCGCCGCCCGCCGTGTACGAGAAGGTCGCGTCCCGGCAGGGCATGCGCTGGTACTGCGTCATGCGCGGCCTGGTGATCGCCGAGGAGTACGCCACCCGCGCCTCGCTGGACGCGCTCGGGGCCGGGACCGGCCTCGTCGGCGGGCTGTGCCGGCTGATCGCCACCCTGTCGCGCGGGCGGCTCACCGCCGAGCACAGCGAGGTCACGCTGGTCATCCGCAAGCCGGAGAACCGTTTCGCGCGGGTCATCTGACCGCGGGCGCCCGGCCCGGCCGCGGCGGGCCGAGGTGCGCACACCGTGCGCGCTCGGTAGATTTTTTCGCGGAACCCCCTGACTGACCTGCGTCGGCCCGGTTCCCCGCCCGGGCAGGATCGGAGACCGCGTGACCGCCGAGACGGGCCTTCCCGACACGCTGCGCGATCTGCCCGCATACACGCCGGGCACAGTCGAACTGGCCGATCTGGAACTGCTGCTGGCCGGGGCCTACGCCCCGCTCACCGGATTCCTCGGCTCCTTCGACACCGCCATGGTGATCGCCGGAGGTCGCCTGGCCGACGGCACGCCGTGGCCCGTTCCGGTCACCCTCGCGGTGCCCGAGGAGCTGACCGGCCACGAGCGGCTCGTCCTGCAGGACCCCGAGGGCGTGCCGCTGGCCGTGCTGAACGTCGCCGAGGCGTGGCAGGACCCCACCACGCGCGGATGGCGCCTTGCGGGCCCGCTGGAACCCGTGCGGGCGCCCGCGCACGGACCGTTCCACCGGCTGCGCCGCCGCCCCGACGAGCTGGAACGCCCCGACGGCCCGCTGCTGGCCGTGGCCACCCGCGAGCCGCTGCACCGCAAGCAGCTCGGCCAGGCGCGGCAGGTGGCCGAGCAGCTGGGCGCGCGGGTGCTGGCGCTGCCGCTGCTGGGCGGCGGACACGACGAGTCCCTGGTGCGGGCGCTGCTGGCGGTGCGCCGGGAGCTTCCGGACGGCGCGCAGGTCGTGCCGGTGCCGCTGCCGCCGCGCGAGGTCGACGGGGAACGCGACCTGCTGCTGCGCGCGCACGTCGCCGCCGCCTACGGCGCCACCCACCTGCTGGCCGACGAGACGCAGGGCGAGACCGCCGAGAAGATCGCCGAGAGCGCCCCGATCCCGGTGGTGGTGCCCGAGCCGTGGGCCTACGACGCCGACGTGGAGGTGTGGCGCCCCGTCGCCCGCATCGAGCCCGACCACGTCCAGGCGGAGCTCACCCCCGAACAGCTCGGCGAGCTGCTGGACCGGGGGGACCCGATCCCCGACTGGTTCACCCCGCCGGCGGTGGCGGCGGAGCTGGCCGCGGCGCGCCCGCCCAAGCACGAGCGGGGCCTGACGGTGTTCTTCACCGGGCTGTCGGGCTCGGGCAAGTCGACCGTGGCGCGCGGGCTGGCCGACGCCCTGATCGAACGCGGCGGCCGCACCGTCAGCCTGCTGGACGGGGACGTGGTGCGGCGGCTGCTGTCGGCCGGGCTGACGTTCTCCCGCGCCGACCGGGACCTCAACATCCGCCGCATCGGGTTCGTGGCGGCCGAGATCACCCGGCACGGCGGGGTGGCGATCTGCGCGCCGATCGCGCCGTACGCCGCCACCCGGGCCGAGGTGCGCCGGATGGTGTCGGCGGTCGGCGACTTCGTCCTGGTGCACGTGGCCACGCCGCTGGAGGAGTGCGAGCGGCGCGACCGCAAGGGCCTGTACGCCAAGGCCCGGGCCGGGCTCATCCCCGAGTTCACCGGAATCTCCGACCCGTACGAGGAGCCGGACCCGGACGTCGACGGGGGCGCCGACCTCGTGCTCGACACCACCGGGATGGAGCCCGACGAGGCCGTGGGCCGGGTGCTCGACCTGCTGGTGCGGGGCGGCTGGGTGCGTCCCGAGCAACCGCCCAAGTAACACCGAGTAACAGCGCCGACAGCGTCACCGCCGGAGACCACGGCCTTTTCGGCAGGACGTTCCGCCCCCCTGCTCTTCGCACATCCCGTCGGGCCGTCTAGGCTGGTTTCTCGGCTTTCCAGATATACCCGGTAGGTCATGCTGATGGACTTCGATTGGACGATGGCGCTCGGCTCCTTCGTGGTCGCCGTCGTCGTCGGGCTGACCGGCATGGGCGGGGGCGCCCTGATGACGCCGATGCTGGTGACGTTCTTCGGCGTCAGTCCGCTGGCCGCGGTCTCCAGCGACCTGGTCGCGGCGGCGGTGATGAAACCGGTGGGCAGCGCCGTGCACTACCGCCGGGGGACCATCCACCTGCCGCTGGTGGGGTGGCTGTGCGCGGGCTCGGTGCCCGCCGCGTTCTGCGGCGTGCTGGTGGCCCGGGCCCTCGGCGACGGCGACGACGTGCAGCGCGTCATCCAGAAGGCCATGGGCGTGGCGCTGCTGCTGGCGGCCGCCGGGCTGATCGCGCGCGGCTCCATGGCGCTGGCCGACCGGGCGGCGCGGCGCGGCGCGGGCGAGCGCCGCACCGCCG
>NZ_BCQU01000126.1:0-15689 GCF_001552235.1 Actinomadura rubrobrunea NBRC 15275
CGCCGCGCCACCGGGGTCGCGCGGCGGGCGCGGGGCGCCGCCGCCCCGGCGCGACGCGCAGAAGCGCTCCACGCGCCGCCACAGGTGGTCCCCCGCGTAGGTGATGGTGCGGGCCGCCTCGGCGAGCGCGCGCATCAGCGCGTCGGCGTCGCGGAAACCGAGGGCGCGCGCGACCGGGTCGTGCTCCTGGAGGACGAGGCGGTCCGCGGCGCGGCCGGTGACCTCGTGCAGCGCGTGCCGGACGTCCAGCAGCAGGTCCCGGGCGGCGCGGACGCGGACGCCGGGCGCGGACGCCACCCAGGACGCCGCGACCGCCTCCATCGCCTGCACGTCGCGCAGCCCGCCGCGCGCCTCCTTGAGGTCGGGCTCGAGCAGGAACGCCAGCTCGCCCTGGGAGCGCCAGCGCTCGCGGCAGATGTCCGCCAGCTCGGCCAGCCGCCGTCCCGCGTCGGCCCGCCAGTCGGCCAGCACGGCGGCGCGCAGTTCCGCGGCCAGGGCGCGGTCGCCGGCGATCGGACGGGCCGACAGCAGCCCGAGCGCGGCCTTCGCGTCGGCGCGGGCCACGGTCCGCGCCTCGTCGACCGTGCGCACCGAATGGTCCAGCCGCAGTCCCGCGTCCCAGATCGGGTACCAGACGCGGTCGGCGACGGCGGCGATGTCCGGAAGGCCGCCGTGCAGCAGCACCAGGTCCAGGTCGCCGCCCGGGGTCAGCTCGCGGCGGGCGTGGCTGCCCACCGCCAGCAGGGCCACCCCCTCGAAGGAGGCGTCCCGGCGGGGCCCGCGCCCCGCCTCCAGCAGGCCGGCGAGCCAGCGGTCCAGCTCGTCGGCGCGCGCCGCCCGCGCGGCCGCCAGGGCCGCGCGGGCGGCGTCCGTCGTACCGCCGGGGCCCGTCGCCGGACGGTTCACCTCGTCCTCTCCCCCGGATCGTCCGTGCGCGGGGCCACGCGGTGTCCTACAGGGCGTCGGGGCCGGTCTCGCCGGTGCGCACCCGGACGACGGTGTCCACCGGGACGGCCCACACCTTGCCGTCGCCGATCTTGCCGGTCTGCGCGGCCTTGACGACCACGTCGATGACGTCGGCGGCGTCCTCGTCGTCGACGAGGATCTCCACGCGCAGCTTGGGCACCAGGTCGACCTTGTACTCGGCGCCCCGGTAGACCTCGGTGTGGCCCTTCTGGCGGCCGTACCCGCTGGCCTCGCTGACGGTCAGCCCCTTGACCCCGAAGGTCTCCAGGGCCGCCTTCACATCGTCCAGCTTGAACGGCTTGATGACGGCCGTGACCAGCTTCATGCGTCTGCCTCCACCTTCTTGGCCGCGGGGGCGCCGCCGTCGGAGGCGGCGGGGGACGGGCGGGGCGCGGCCACGGCCGACGCCGTCCCGGACGGCACGCCGCCGAAGTCGTAGGCGGTCTCGGCGTGCGTGCCGGAGTCGATGCCGGCGAGCTCCTCGTCCTCGGAGACCCGCAGGCCCATCACCAGGTCGATGACCTTGGCGATGACGAACGTCGCCACGAACGAGTAGGCCAGCGTGGCGAGCACGGCCACCGCCTGCTTGCCCAGCAGGGACAGGCCGCCGCCGGCCAGCAGGCCGTCGGCGCCGCCGTCGTTGACGGCGGTGGTGGCCAGGACGCCGATCAGCAGCGCGCCGACGATGCCGCCGACCATGTGGACGCCGACGACGTCCAGGGAGTCGTCGTAGCCCAGCTTGTACTTCAGCCCGACCGCGAACGCGCACACCGCGCCGGCGATCAGGCCGAGCGCGATCGCGCCGACCGGGGTGACGAACGCGCAGGCCGGGGTGATGGCGACCAGGCCCGCGACGATGCCGGAGGCCATGCCCAGGGTCGTGAACGCGCCGTCGCGCAGCTTCTCCACCACGATCCAGGAGAACCCGGCGGCGCAGGTGGCGACCAGGGTGTTGAGGAACGCGACCGCGGCGGTCTCGTTCGCGGCCACCGCCGACCCGGCGTTGAACCCGAACCAGCCGAACCACAGCAGCGCGGCGCCCAGCAGGACGAAGGGGAGGTTGTGCGGCCGGCCCGGGTCCTTCGGCCAGTGCCGGCGGCGGCCGAGCACGAGGGCCAGCGCCAGCGCCGCGACGCCGGAGTTGATGTGCACCACCGTCCCGCCGGCGAAGTCGAGCGCCCCGAGGTCGAAGATCCACCCGGCCTTGTCGTCGCCGTCGGACCACCACACCCAGTGCGCGATCGGCAGGTACACCAGGGTCGCCCACACCGCGGTGAACACCAGCCAGGCGCCGAACTTGGCGCGTTCGGCGGCCGCGCCGCTGATCAGCGCGACGGTGATGATGGCGAACGTCGCCTGGAAGGCCACGAACACCAGCTGCGGGACGCCCGAGCCGTCGTCGGCGGTGGCGGCCTTCTCCAGTCCGACCAGGCCCGCGTCGCCGAACCCGCCGATGATCGCGCTCAGCCCGCCCCCGTCGCCGAAGGCGAGCGAGTAGCCGTACAGGACCCAGATCATCCCCACCACGGCGATGCTGGCGAAGCTCATCATCATCATGTTGAGCACGCTCTTGGCCCGGGTCATGCCTCCGTAGAAGAAGGCCACGCCGGGCGTCATGAGCAGCACGAGCGCGGTGCTCACCAGCAGCCAGGCGGTACTGCCGCTATCAATCTTCATCTCGGGGGGAGTCCCTCCTCGACACCGAACATGGACTGCTCAGAGCGTGTTCGGCAGCGGTTTCACCCGAAAGGCCCGTGTGTTTCTACGCTGTGAAACCCGCCCCGGCGGCATTTCGAGAATGTTTCGAAATCCTCACAGGCCGTCGTTTCGCTTTCCTCGGCCCCCGCCGCCGGACGTAACGCTCTTCGACGGGCGTCCGCGACCGGCGAAGAAGAACGCCCCGGCGGCACCGGTGGTGCCGCCGGGGCGTGTGCGCCGTGCGCCGAGAGGAGGTCGGCGGTCAGTCTCCGAGAATGGCGTCGACGAACGCCTCGGGTTCGAACGGGGCGAGGTCGTCGGGCCCCTCGCCGAGGCCCACGAGCTTGACCGGGACGCCGAGCTCGCGCTGCACCTGCACGACGATGCCGCCCTTGGCGGTGCCGTCCAGCTTGGTCAGCACGATGCCGGTGACGTTGACGACCTCGGCGAACACGCGGGCCTGCTGCAGGCCGTTCTGGCCGGTGGTGGCGTCCAGCACCAGCAGCACCTCGTCGACCTCGGCCTGCTTCTCCACCACGCGCTTGACCTTGCCGAGCTCGTCCATCAGCCCGGTCTTGGTGTGCAGCCGCCCGGCCGTGTCCACGATCACCGTGTCGACCTTGGTGTCGATGCCGGTCTTGACGGCCTCGAACGCGACGCTGGCGGGGTCGGCGCCCTCGTCGCGGCGCACCACCTTGGCGCCCACCCGCGACCCCCAGGTCTCCAGCTGGTCGGCGGCCGCGGCGCGGAAGGTGTCGGCGGCGCCGAGCAGCACGGTGCGGCCGTCGCCGACCAGCACCCGGGCCAGCTTGCCGCAGGTGGTGGTCTTGCCGGTGCCGTTGACCCCGACGACCAGCAGCACCGCCGGGCGGTTGCCGTGCCGCTCGGTGCGCAGCGACCGGTCCAGGTCGGGGCCGATCTGCTTGAGCAGCTCCTCTTTGAGCAGGGCGCGCACCTCCTCGGGGGTGCGGGCGCCCAGCACCTGGACGCGGGTGCGCAGGTCGTCGGCGATCTGCCGGGCCACGCTCACGCCGATGTCGGCGCCGATGAGCGTGTCCTCGATCTCCTCCCAGGCCTCCTCGTCGAGCGTGTCGCGCGACAGCAGGTTGAGCAGGGTGCGGCCGAAGGCGTTCTGCGACCGGGCCAGCCGCGCCCGCAGCCGGACCAGCCGCCCCGCCGAGGGCGGCGGAATCTCGATCTCGGGCTTGGGCGGCGCCTCCGCCGGCGGCGCCCGTTCCACCGTGGGCGCCGCCTGATCCTCCTCCTCGACGGTGACGGTGCCGCCGGGGGTCGCGTCGGGCGGCGCCGGCGGCTCCACGGGCGGCCGGGGCTTGCGGCCGGGCCGCAAGAACAGCACGCCCCCCACGACGAGCGCGAGGACGGTCAGCCCGGCGATGAGGATCAGATACTCCATAGCGCCCCCAGTCTTCCAGACCGGCGCCGATGCGCCGACCAGGACGTCACTTACCCGGGCCTCGCCGCGCACACGTGGGCCGGCTAGGCGGGTTCGCGCAGGCGCTGGCTGACCACCTGGCTGACGCCGTCGCCGCGCATGCTGACGCCGTAGAGGGCGTCGGCGCCCTCCATCGTGCGCTTCTGGTGGGTGATGATGATGAGCTGCGAGTTCTGCCGCAGCTCCTCGAACACCGTGAGCAGCCGCTGGGTGTTGGTGTCGTCCAGGGCCGCCTCCACCTCGTCCAGCACGTAGAACGGGGACGGGCGGGCCTTGAACACCGACACCAGGAACGCGATCGCCACCAGGGAGCGCTCGCCGCCCGACAGCAGCGACAGCCGCTTGACCTTCTTGCCGGGCGGGCGCGCGGCCACCTCCACGCCCGTCTCCAGCAGGTTGTCGGGATCGGTGAGCGACAGGCTGCCCTCCCCGCCGGGGAACAGCCGCACGAAGATGCGCTCGAACTCCCGCGCGGTGTCCTCGAACGCGGAGGCGAAGACCTGCTGGACGCGGTCGTCGACCTCCTTGACGATGCCCAGCAGCTCCCGGCGGGTCTTCTTCAAGTCCTCCAGCTGGTTGGTGAGGAACGCGTGGCGCTCCTCCAGCGCGGCGAACTCCTCCAGGGCCAGCGGGTTGACCTTGCCGAGCTGGGCGAGCTGGCGTTCGGCGGTCTTGGCGCGCTTCTCCTGGGCCGCCCGGTCGTACGGGACGGGCTGCGCGTCCTCCCCGGCGTCCGGGCCCGGCGGCACGGGCTGGTCGGGGCCGTACTCGCTGATCAGCGCCTCGACCTCCATGCCGAACTCCTCCAGCGCCCGCTGCTCCAGCTGCTCCAGCCGCAGCCGCCGCTCGGCGCGGGCGACCTCGCTGCCGTGCACGGCGTTGACCAGCCGCTCCAGGGTGCTCGACAGCTCCCGGACCTGGGTGCGCACCACCTTCAGCTCCGCCTCGCGGGCGGCGCGGGCGCGTTCGGCGGCCTCGCGCTGCTCGACCGCCGCCGCCAGCGACACCTCGACGCGGTCGAGGGTCTGCCGGGCGCCCGACAGCACCGCCCGGGCGATCCTGGCCTGGCGTTCGCGGCGGGCGCGGCGGCGTTCGGCGCGGGCGCGCTCCTCGCGTTCGCGGCGGGCGGCCCGCTCCAGCGCGTCGGCGCGGCCCGCGATGGCCTGGACGCGCTCCTCGGCGGTGCGCACCGCCAGGCGCGCCTCCATCTCGGCGGCGCGCAGCTCCTGGCAGCGGGCCGCCAGTTCGTCGCGCGCCGCGGTGTCCTGCCCGGCCTCGTCGGCGACGTCGGCGGCCTCCTCCGCCTCGGCGAGCCGCAGCGCGAGCTCCTCGGCCGCCTCGGCGTCGCGCTCCAGCGACTCGTTGGCGGCGTCCAAGGCCTTGGTCAGGCGCTCCACCTCGCCGCGCGCGGCGCGCACGGCCGCCTCCAGCCGGGCGGCCTGCTTGGCCTCCTGGGCGGCCTTGCTCTCGAACTCGCGGAGTCTGGCGCGGACGCGGTCGAGGTCGCTCTGCGCCTGGTTGACGCCCGACTGGGCCTGGTTCACGGCCGCCTGGGCGGCGTCCAGCGCGCCCTGGGCCTGCTGCTCGGCCTCGATCGCCTCGGCGAGCTCGGCCGCGGTGCGCTCCGCGGCGGCCTCGGCCGCGGCGAGGTCCTCGGCGGCCTGGTCGAGGGCGGCGCGCATCTGCAGCAGGCTCTGCGCTCCCCCGGCGGCGCCGCCCTGCGCCCAGTGCGCGCCGACGAGGTCGCCCTCCCGGGTCACGGCGCGCAGCCTCGGCTCCCGCCGGACCAGCTCCGCGGCGGCGGCCACGTCGTCCACCACGACCACGTCGCGCAGCAGGTACCGCACGGCCGGGCGGATCTCGTCGGGGACGGCGACGGCGTCGACCGCGTAGTCGACGCCGGGCACGCGGGTCTCCGGCGGCACCTCGGGCGCGCCGCCGACGACCAGCCCGGCCCGGCCCGCGTCGCGCGCCCTCAGCAGGGCGAGCGCCGCCTCCGCCGCGTCCAGGGAGCCGACCGCGATGGCCTCGGCGGCGTTGCCCAGCGCGGCGGCCACGGCGGTCTCGTAGCCGGGCCGGACGGTCAGCAGCGACGCGACCGTCCCCAGCACGCCCTTCAGGGAGCCGTCGGAGCCCGCGGCGAGCAGCGCCTCCCCGCCCTCGGCCGCCGACCCCAGGGTCAGGTTCAACGCCTCGATGCGGGCCTGCAGGGCCGCGACGTTCTTCTGGGCGGCCTGGTCCGCGGAACGCG
This sequence comes from Actinomadura rubrobrunea NBRC 15275, assembly GCF_001552235.1. Classification (NCBI taxonomy): domain Bacteria; kingdom Bacillati; phylum Actinomycetota; class Actinomycetes; order Streptosporangiales; family Thermomonosporaceae; genus Actinomadura; species Actinomadura viridilutea. Next base: position 6,369 of record NZ_BCQU01000126.1, read on the forward strand.
CCGCGGCCACGGTGTCGCGGGCCTCCTTCAGCCGCCGGCGCGGCTCGTCCACGGCGGCGCGGGCCTGCTCCAGCGCCTCCTTGGCGGCGGCGAGGGCCTCCTGGGCGAGCTCGTGCTCGGCGACGAGCTCGGGGTCCTCGGCGACCTCGCCCTCGAACGCCTCGTACTCGGCCTGGGCCGCCTCCGCGCGCGCCTCGGCCTCGGCGCGGGCCTCGGTGAGGCGGCCGATCTCCGACTCGCCCGCGTGGACCTTGCTGCGCAGCGCCTCGACACGCGCGCGCAGCCGGGCCAGCTCCTCGCGGCGGTCGGCGGCGGCGCGGGCGGCCGCCTGCAGGCGCCGCTCCTCGGCCGCCAGGGCCTCCTCCGCGCGGGAGCGTTCGGCCACGGCGCCGTCCAGCCCCGCCTGGGCCTCCTCCAGGGCGGCGCGCTGCATCTCCTCCTGCTCGCGGATCTGCGCGGCCTCGCGCTCCAGGTCCTCGGGATCGCGACCGCGCCGCTCCTCCTCGTGCGCCTCGGTCGCGTTGCGGTGCCGCTCGGCGGCCAGGTCGGCGACGCCCCGCAGCCGCTCCCGCAGCGCCGACAGCTTGAACCAGGTGTCCTGGACCTGCGCCAGCCTGGGCGCCTCGGCGGCCTCCTCGGCCTCCAGCTCGGCCTCGCGGCGCTGCGCCTCGGCCAGGGCCCGCTCGGTCTCGGCGCGCCGCTCCCGGACGGCGGCCTCGTCGGCGGCCTCCTGCTCCAGCTTGGTGCGCAGGGTGACCAGGTCGTCGGCGAGCAGCCGCAGCCGGGCGTCGCGCAGGTCGGCCTGGATGACGGCGGCCCGGCGGGCGATCTCGGCCTGCCGGCCGAGCGGCTTGAGCCGGCGGCGCAGCTCCCCGACCAGGTCCTGCACGCGCGTCAGGTTGGCCTGCATCGAGTCGAGCTTGCGCAGCGCCTTCTCCTTGCGCTTGCGGTGCTTGAGGACGCCCGCGGCCTCCTCGATCACCGCGCGGCGGCCCTCGGGCCCCGCGTGCAGCACCCGGTCCAGCTGCCCCTGCCCGATGATCACGTGCATCTCGCGGCCGATGCCCGAGTCCGACAGCAGCTCCTGGATGTCCAGCAGGCGGCAGGGGTCGCCGTTGATGGCGTACTCGCTCTGCCCGGACCGGAACATCAGCCGGCTGATGGTCACCTCGGTGTAGTCGATGGGCAGGGCGCCGTCGGAGTTGTCGATGGTGAGGACGACCTCGGCGCGGCCCAGCGGGGGGCGGCTGGCGGTGCCGGCGAAGATGACGTCCTCCATCTTGCCCCCGCGCAGGGACTTGGCGCCCTGCTCGCCCATCACCCAGGCGAGCGCGTCCACGACGTTGGACTTGCCGGACCCGTTCGGCCCCACCACGCAGGTGATGCCCGGTTCGAACCGCAGGGTGGTGGAGGACGCGAAGGACTTGAAGCCGCGCAGCGTCAGACTCTTCAGGTACACGCGCTCGCTGTCCTCCTCAGGGGATCGCGCAGGGGAGGGCCCCCCGAAATGCTCTTGTGCGGGGCCGCCCCTGCATCGCCCCGGGAGGGCGGACCCCTGTCGCATCCCCGGCGGCATGGCCGGGAGCTTGTCGAACGATACCGGCCAAGACGCCCCTGGCCCGGCATCCGCGCTGCCGTTCCTTCTAATGTGCCACGCCCGATGTGCCAGGGTGCGCCCCTATCCGGACCTGTCCGTCAACGACATGCCGCAACGCCCCACGGGCCGACTCGCGTCGATCACCACCCGCTCCGCACAGCGCGGGCCGACCGACGGGAAGCCAGCGAGGCGCGGCCGGGGTATCCGCCTGGCCGGACCGGCTCGCGTCCGCGTGCGGCCAGGCGGTGGGCTGCCCTGGGGCGACCTCGCCAACGCCGAACGCCGCCGGCGGCTGTCTGGGGGGCGTGTCGCAGTCGACGGACGCAGTTGCCGCCGCCTACCGCCGGACTTGGGCCCATCGGGCAGCGAGTAGCCTCACGGCCTCGCTCGACCGTGTACGACTCCCATGAGGCGGCGTGGCTGCGCCCCGGGGGCGCTTTCAAAGGCAGGTCAGCCAGTCGTTGATGTCTGCGATGCGGAGGGTGGCTTGGTGACCGACGGTGGGCTTGTCATACCGCGTGGCCACGGCACAGTTGCCATTCGGGCAGGTTGATCCGCAGTCGACGGCTTGGCGCCGCCGGTGAGCCAACGCGCAGAACACCGGAGGCCGACCAGCCTCCCTGATGGCCGACTGGTCGGCCTTGACGGGAAGCTCACCGGGTGCGGCAGTGGCAGGCCCCCTGGGCGGGCCAGCTCGTGCCCGTGTGCGACCACTGATGCGGCGGGCTGCCTGGGGCGACCTCGCCAACGCCGAACGCCGCCGGCGGCTGTCTGGGGGGCGTGTCGCAGTCGACGGACGCAGTTGCCGCTGCCTACCGGCGGCCTTGGGCCCGTCGGACGGCGAGGAGAGCCGCGGCCTCACCCGACTGCGCACGGCTCCCATACGGCGGCGTGGGGACATGGCGCGTCCGCGGTCATGGCACGCGAAGGCTCGGTCGTGACGTGCGACCGTGCGGATCGGGCGCGGAGATCGATTTCTCGAGATCGAATACGCGGGGATCGCGGAAAGGGAGGCCGTCTCCGGGGGAGGCTCGGCGGTCGCGGCGTCGCAATGACGCCGAACCGGCGCGGATGCGCGGCGGCCCATCGAACGCTTCTCGGGTGAAACTCCGCTCGGCCCGACCGCGGTCACTTCGCGGGTCCGCGCCCCAACGTAAAAATCCCCAAAAACCGGTAAAAAGTGGCAAAACAATAGGGACGCCCCAGCCAGACGTCCCTGTGTTGTTTCGACAGGAAAAAAGGCGCCGATCAGGTCAGCGCCGGCTCGCGGTCCTTCACCCCGAGCGAGATGACGTCGCCGTTGGCCGCCGTGGCGAGCGCGTCGTTCTCCGCCTGAAGCCGTACCAGCTCGGCCTCCAGATCACGTACGCGCTGCTGCAGGCGCCGCATCTCCGCGACCATCCGGGGGTCGGGACCGCCGACGTGGCCGAGTAGAGCCTTCGCCATGACTAAGGGTCCTCCACGCTGAGTAACCAGCAGGGATCGCGCACGAAGAGCAACGATGTGTTAGTGCGCGTATCGTCTAGAGTCGCACCGGCCGGTGTCCTGGTCAAGACGCACATCACAGGCCGGTAACAACCTGTCGTCACCAGTTTAGCAGGTACAAACCGGAATTCCCCACCCGATCACAGGGGAGCTCATCTCGGTCTTCGCGCCGCCGTCCTTCATCCGGTCCATGCCCAGGTCACGGGCCCCGCACGCCCCCGAAAAGCGCCTCCGAACGAGGCGTCGGACGACGCCTCGGACCGCGTGCGTCAGCGTTCCTCGAAACCCACGACGCCGCGCGGCTCGCTCCACCGTTCGGCGACGCCGGTCACCTGTCCCGGGGTGCCCTCGCCCCGCAGCAGCTCCAGCAGCCGCTCACAGTCCGTGCGCGGGCCCTCGGCGACCACCTCGACCCGGCCGTCCCGCAGATTGGTGGCGCTGCCGGCGAGCCCCAGCTCCAGCGCCCGGGACCGCACCCACCAGCGGAACCCCACGCCCTGCACGCGACCGCGCACCCACGCGGTCAGCCGCACCGTCTGCTCGTCCGTCACAGCCCTTCTCCACGGCTCTTCAGTAACGCGCCCGGCGGGGGCGCGGCTGGCACCTCGGGCAACTGTAGGACGACCGGTTCATGAACGCGTCCCGCCGGATCGGCGAGCCGCAACGGCGGCACGGCTCGTCCCTGCGCCCGTACACCTCGAGCGAGCGGTCGAAGTACCCGCTCTCCCCGTTCACGTTGACGTAAAGGCTGTCGAAGGAGGTGCCGCCCACGGCGAGCGCCGCCGTCATCACCTCCCGCGCCGCCTCCAGCAGGCGCCGCACTTCGGCGCGGGTGAGGGTCTCGGTGGGACGCGCCCAGTGCAGCCGGGCCCGCCACAGCGCCTCGTCGGCGTAGATGTTGCCGACACCGCTGATCAGCGACTGGTCGAGCAGAGCGCGTTTGATCCCGGTGCGCCTGCGGCGCAGGGCCCGGTAGAACGCCTCGTCGTCGAAGGCGTCCTCCAGCGGGTCGGCCGCGATGTGCGCGATCGGCTCCGGGACGGACCCGGTCGCGGCCGCCGGGGCGAAGGGGTCGGGCACCAGCCCGGTCAGCATCAGGTGGCCGAACGTGCGCTGGTCCACGAACCGCAGGTCGTACCCGCCGTCGTCGAACTCGATCCGGACCCGCAGATGCCGCTCCGCGGCCCGGCCGGGGTCGCCGACCAGCAGCTGCCCGCTCATCCCCAGATGGGCCAGCAGCGCCTCGCCCGGGTCGCTCTCCGGGCCGGTCAGCGGCAGCCACAGGTACTTGCCGCGGCGGCGCGGAACGCCCACCGCGCGGCCGGGCAGACGGGCGGCGAAGTCGTCCGGGCCCGGGGCGTGGCGGCGCACCGCGCGCGGGTGCAGCACCTCGGCGGACTTGATCGTGCGGCCCGCCACGTGGCGTTCCAGCCCGCGGCGGACGACCTCGACCTCGGGCAGCTCAGGCATCCCGGCCCTCCGCCGCCCGCCCGACAGATCCGATCATGCGCCGGACTACGGGCGTCCCGCCCGACCGGCGCCGCCCTCGGCCGCGGCCTTCCCGGCGACGCCCGCGGCGCCGCCGTCCTGCCCCTCGCGCTCGGCCTCCCGCTGGACGGCCATCGCGCGGATGGCGTTCCAGGCGGCCTCGGCGGCGTGCTGCTCGGCCTCCTTCTTGCTGCGCCCCTCGCCCGAGCCGTAGGTGACCCCGCCGACCCGGACGGACGCGCGGAAGGTCTTCTGGTGGTCGGGGCCGCTCTCGGCGACGTGGTACTCCGGCACGCCGAGCTCCTCGACCGCGGTCAGCTCCTGCAGCGAGGTCTTCCAGTCCAGGCCCGCGCCCAGCGCCGCGGAACGGGTGATCAGCGGGTCGAACAGCCGGTGCACCAGCGCGGCGGCCTCGTCCAGCCCGCGGTCGAGATAGACGGCGCCGATCAGCGCCTCCAGGGTGTCGGCCAGGATGGACGCCTTGTCCCGGCCGCCGGTGCCCTCCTCGCCCCGGCCGAGCCGGATGTGGGCGCCCACGCCCAGCGACCGCGCCACGCCCGCCAGCGCGCGCATGTTGACCACGGCGGCGCGCAGCTTGGCCAGCTGCCCCTCGGGCAGGTCGGGGTGGCCGCGGAACAGGGTGTCGGTGACGACCAGGCCCAGCACCGAGTCGCCGAGGAACTCCAGGCGCTCGTTGGTGGGCAGGCCGCCGTTCTCGTAGGCGTAGGAGCGGTGCGTCAGCGCCCGCTCCAGCAGCTCGTCGGAGACCTCCACGCCCAGCGCGGCGATGAGCTCGGCGCGGTCGGCGGGCACGGGGTCGGTCTTCTTGGCACTCACAGGCCCCTCCTCGCAAGGCCCCGCAGCCGCGGTGCGGCGCGGCTGCCGTCACGGCGGGCGGACGGCACGGGGCGGTGCGGCGAGGAGAGGTCCGCGAAGACGAGGTGCGCGCCGGTCGACCCGTCTCAGGGTCATTCCCGGCGTACACCACGGCCTCGGGCGCCCGTCCCCGCCATCGCCGACCCCGCGCCGGCCGCGCCCGCCGGGTGGTCGATGGCGAATGACCTCAAGGGGCGGCCGCGCCGCGCGCGGATCCGCCCCCCGCGGTACGAACCCCCGTGGTACGAAGGTCAGGCCGACGGGGCGATGACCTGCCGCCGGTCATAGGTACCGCACGCCTGGCACGCGACGTGCGGGAGCTTCTTGCTGCGGCACGTCGGGCACTCGACCAGGTTCGGCGCGGTGGCCTTCCACTGCGCACGCCGGTGCCGCGTGTTGCTGCGCGACTTCTTCCGCTTGGGGACGGCCACGTCAGCCCTCCTGCCTTCCTTCTCGTCGGTCGTGTGGTCTGCTCCCGTCCGGAGCAAGGTCCGGGGGAAGCAGGCCCCGAAGGGCCTCCCACCTGGGGTCGGCCGCCTCGTGGTGGTGCTCGGGGCCGGCGTCGGCCAGCCGGACGCCGCACTCGGGGCACAGCCCCGGGCAGTCCTCCCTGCACAACGGGGAGAGCGGCAGCGCCAGCACCACCGCGTCCCGCAGCACGGGTTCGAGGTCGATGAGGTCGCCTTCCAGGCGCAGCTCGTCGTCGTCCGCGTTCCCGCCGGAGCGGGTGTCAGGATAGACGAACAGCTCCTGGAAGTCCGCCTCGAAGGTCGAGGCGATGGGATCCAGGCAGCGCGCGCACTCCCCCTTCAGGGGCACGCGCACCGTCCCGGTCACGAGCACGCCCTCCAGCACCGCCTCGAGCCGCAGGTCCAGCTCCAGATCGGCGCCTTCGGGCACGCCCACCATCTCGACGCCGAAATCCTCCGGGGCGGGCACGACGCGGGTCTCCTCCCGCGACGACCCGGGTTGCCGACTGAGCGCTCGGGTGTCGAGCACCAGCGGACGGGACGAGTCGAGGCGGGACAGAGGATTCCTGCTTTCGTGACGCATGGTGGATTGCGGCCGTCGCTCCAGGCCGATTTCCCAGGGTACCGAACCGCGTGGCTCGCCCCCAACTCAGCCAGGTGCCCTCGGCGGGAGCGCGAACGCTCCGTGCGGGGCCGCCCACGGAGGACGCCTCGTTCCCCCTGCTCCGCCGAGCCCGCGTCGGGGAGCCCCTCCGCCCTCCAGGTCGGTCAGTCGGGGGCGTTCTGGAGGCGCTCGACGAGCCGCTGGTGGACGATGTCGGGCACCAGTCCGGAGATGTCCCCGCCGAACCGCACGACCTCCTTCATGAGGCTGGACGACAGGAACGCGTACTCGGGGTTGGTGGCCATGAAGAGCGTCTCCACCCCGGCGATGCGGTGGTTCATCTGGGCCATCTGCAGCTCGTACTCGTAGTCGCTGACGGCGCGCAGCCCTCGGACGATCACCGGGATGTTCTGCTCTCTGCAGTAGTCCACGGTCAGGCCGTAGAACTTGTCCACCCGGACGTTGCCGTACTCCTTGGTGACCTCGGCGATCATCTCGACGCGCTCGTCGACGGTGAACAGGCTCTTCTTGTTCTTGTTGATCAGAACGGCGACGACCACCTCGTCGTAGAGGCGGGACGCCCGGCTGATGATGTCGAGATGCCCATTGGTGACGGGGTCGAAAGATCCCGGACAGACGACACGGCGCACGAGTTCAGCCCCTTCGGTCCCGCGGTTGCGACCTGCGGCGCGACCGTACCAAACCGCGTTCTGTACGTTTTCACCCGGGCTGGTGCCCCGCCGCATCGCGCGCCACACCCCCCATCGGACCGCGTCGGCCGGACGGGCCGTCCAGCGGAACCCTGAGGGGCGCCTGGAGGCGCCTGGTGCCCTATGGCTGCTCTGACGTGCGGCCGTACCAGAACACCGCCTCGCCGTAACGCCGGTCGCGCACGGCGACGTAGCCGTCGGGCCACTGGGGCGGGGCGCTGCGCACCGACCGTTCGATGACGATGAGGGCGTCGGGGGCCGCCCAGTCCTGGTCGCGCAGCGTCTCCAGGAGGGTCGTCACGGCGTCGTCGGACAGGGCGTACGGGGGGTCGGCGAAGATGAGGTCGTACGGCTCGTCCGGCGGGCGCCGCACGACGCGCTCCACCCGGTCGGCGCAGACGCGCGCACCCGGCAGCCCCAGAGCGGCCGCGTTCTGCCGGATGACCTTCACCGCGCGCGGGTGCGACTCCACCAGCAGGGCGTGCGCGGCCCCCCGCGACAGCGCCTCCAAGCCGACGGCGCCCGACCCGGCGTACAGGTCGGCGACGCGCAGCCCGTCCAGCGGTCCGAGCAGCGCGCCGATGGTGGAGAACAGCCCTTCGCGGGCGCGGTCGCTGGTGGGCCGGGTGTCGCGCCCCGGCGGCACGGCCAGCCGGCGCCCTCCGGCGCTTCCCGCAATGACCCTGGTCACCCACTCAGTATCGCGGTATCGCGGCGCCCAGGTCGCGGTCGCGCCAGGCCCAGGCCGCGCAGCGGTTCCGATATTCCCGGAAATGCTTCACCAAAGCGCCGGGCAACCGTTGTGAATCTGCGCCCAATTTCAGTGACCGCCATTCCAAGTGGCTACCTTGTGTGTCAGTGTGCTCGCAGGTTGTGGATCGCACTAGGATCGGGAGCCCTCGTGCACCAAGGCAAGAGACTTGCGGTGACGGCGGGCGCGACGGTGCTCGGCATCGTCGCCATGAGCGGTGTCTCGCACGCCGAGACCGACCGCGCTGCCGCCCCCCGCGCCGACTCGAAGTCGAAGCCGGCGTTGAACGGAACGCTCGTCCCGCGGCACGCGGAGACGGCCGGGTCCGCCGTCACCAACCACGTCCCCATCAAGAAGCCCGTTCTCGCGGCGGCCGAGACCGCGAAGACCGCGAAGGCCGCGAAGGCCGCGACGACGACCGCCTCCGGTGAGCGCGCCGGGACGGCCAAGACGGCCAAGACGGGCAAGACCGCGACGGTCGCCAAGAGCACGAAGGTCGCCAAGACCGCCGAGACGGCGAAGGCCGGGAAGGCCGAGAGCGCCACGCGGTCGAAGGACACCGCCGCCACCGGCGGCGCCCCGCTGCTCGACCTGCGTCTGAAGGCGTCGCTCACCCACGACGAGCGCACCGGCACCGCCGGGGCGGGCCTGGAGGTCGGGCTCGGCACGCCCCTCGTCGGGGCGGACGTGCGGGTGGCCGCGGGCGCCGGCGCGTCGCCGCGCGACGGCGCGGTCCGAGCCGGCCTCGGCGTGACCGCCCAGGTGGCGACCCCGCTGGTCAGCGCGGACGTGAACGCCGCGACGGGCGTCGCGCTGTCCGGCGGCGACCGGATCGTCCAGGCCGGGACGTCGCTGGGCGTCGGCGTCCGGCCCGCCGGGCAGCCGGGCATCTCGCTCAACGTCGCGGCGGCCGCGTGCGTCGGATCGGGCTGCGCGTCGGCCCCGCAGCCGCCGACGCCGCCCACCCCGCCGACTCCGCCGACGCCGCCCACCCCGCCGTCGCCGCCGTCGCCCACCCCTCCGGAGCCGACGCCGCCGAGCCCGACGCCGCCGCTGCCGGACCTGCCGCCGTCCTCGCCCGTGCTGCCCGACCTGCCCGGGACGCCGGTCGGCTACGGCACGGTCGGCGCGGGATCCGGGCCGATCGCGGCCGACCTGTCGGTCAAGGCGCCCGAGAAGATGCCGTGGACCGGCGCGGACGGCATTCCGCTCGCCGCCCTCGGCGTCACGTTCATGGTCGTCGGCGGCGTCGCCATCGCCGCCACCCGACGGCGTGTGAACCGCGAGGCCTGATCTCGCGGCGGTACGTCCAGGCGGGGCGCCCCGGTTCGGGGCGCCCC
>NZ_BCQU01000127.1:0-15097 GCF_001552235.1 Actinomadura rubrobrunea NBRC 15275
CGCGGACGGGCGCCGCGCGCCGCCGGATCGTTCGCGGCCCGCGGCCGGCGGGCTCAGGACAGCCGCTCGAGCACCATCGCCATGCCCTGGCCCCCGCCCACGCACATGGTCTCCAGGCCGAACTGCTTGTCGTGGAAGCGCAGGGAGTTGATCAGGGTGGAGGTGATGCGGGCGCCCGTCATGCCGAACGGGTGGCCGACCGCGATGGCCCCGCCGTTGACGTTCAGCTTGTCCAGGTCGATGCCGAGGTCCTCGGCGCACGGCAGCACCTGCGCGGCGAACGCCTCGTTGATCTCCACCAGGTCGATGTCGTCGATCGTCATGCCCGCCCGCGCCAGCGCCCGGCGGGACGCCTCGACCGGGCCCAGCCCCATGATCTCGGGGGAGAGCGCGGACACGCCGGTGGACACGATCCGGGCCAGCGGGGTGATGCCCAGCTCGGCGGCCTTGGTGTCGCTCATGACGATCACGGCGGCGGCCCCGTCGTTGAGCGGGCAGCAGTTGCCCGGGGTGACCGTGCCGTCGGGGCGGAACGACGGCTTCAGCGCCGCCACCTTCTCGTACGTGGTGCCGAGACGCGGGCCGTCGTCCTTGTCCACCACGGTGCCGTCGGGCAGGGTGACCGGGGTGATGTCGGTGGCCCAGAAGCCGTTGGCGATGGCCTTCTCGGCGAGGTTCTGCGAGCGGACGCCGAACTCGTCCTGCGCCTTGCGGGAGACGCCGCGCAGCTGGGCGACGTTCTCGGCGGTCTGCCCCATGGCGATGTAGATGTCGGGGATCTTCCCGTCCTCGCGCGGGTCGCGCCAGACGTCCGCGCCGCCCTCGGCGCGCTTGGCGGAGCGCTCCACCGCCTCGTCGAAGATCGGGTTGCGGGTGTCGGGCAGGCCGTCGCTGCTGCCCTTGGCGAACCGGGACACCATCTCCACGCCCGCCGAGATGATGACGTCGGCCTCGCCCGCCTTGATGGCGTGGAAGGCCATCCGGGTGGTCTGCAGCGACGACGAGCAGTACCGAGTGATCGTGGCGCCGGGCACCCGGTCCCAGCCGAGCAGCACCGCCACCACGCGGGCCATGTTGTAGCCCTGCTCGCCGCCGGGCAGGCCGCAGCCGAGCAGCAGGTCGTCGACCTGGTCCGGGTCCAGCTGCGGCACCTTGGCCATGGCCGCCTTGATCATCTCGGCGGTGAGGTCGTCGGGACGCAGTTCCTTCAGGGACCCCTTGAAGGCGCGTCCGATGGGGGAGCGCGCGGTCGCGACGATGACAGCCTCGGGCATTGCGGATCTCCTCGTCTCAGCGGCCGATGCCGGTCGTTACCCGCTGGTCACGTGCAATGTAACAGGCCTCGATCCGCCGTCCGAACGCGGCTCTAATCCCGGGCGACCAGGTCAGGCGGCGCCTGACCTGGTCCACCGCATCAGGCGACGCCGGGCTTGACCGCCGCGGGTCCGCCGGACTCCTCGGCCGCCTGGGGCACCTGGCGGCGCCGCAGCAGGGTGACCCAGCGGCCCCGGGGGCCGCGCTCGCGGCCCTCGACCCGGGTGCCCGCGACCTCGGTCCCGGGCTCCTCGGCCGCCTCGGCGGCGGCCAGGTAGACGGGCAGGACGCCCCGGCCGCGCCGCACGTCGGGCAGCACCTCGGGTTCGGGCTCCAGCCCCAGGGCGGCGGCCATCGACGGCAGCACGGCGGCGGCCGCCGCGGCGTAGCCTCGGGCGGACGGGTGGTAGCGGTCCGCGCTGAACATCTCGCGCGGGTCGGCCTCGAACTCGCGGGCGAGCAGGTCGCCCAGCGACACGGTCCGCCCGCCGCGCTCCACCACGGCGATGGTCTGCGCGGCGGCGAGCTGGCGGCTGGCGCGCCGGGCGATCCACCGCAGCGGCTGCATCACCGGCTGCACCGTGCCCAGGTCGGGGCAGGTGCCGACGACCACCTTGCAGTTCGCGGCGTGCAGCCGCTCCACGGCCGCGGCCAGGTGCCGCACCGACTCGGCCGCGGGCACGCGGGCGGTGACGTCGTTGGCGCCGATCATGATCACGGCGATGTCGGGACGGGCGGCCAACGCCTTGTCCACCTGGCCGTGCAGCGCCTCGGAACGGGCGCCCGACAGCGCCACGTTCGTCAACCGCACCGGACGCCCGGCAATCGACGACAGGCCCGCGGCCAGCAGCGCCCCCGGCGTCTCGTCGGGTTCGTGGACGCCCAGCCCCGCCGCGGTGGAGTCGCCCAGCATCACGAACGACAGCGGCTCCGCCGATGCCTCGGCGTTCGCCGCACCGCCCCCGTACAGGCCGTCGGCGACCGGCGGGTCGCCGTTGGGCCTGGCCTGAATGATCCGGCGGGCGAGCTTGGCCTCGACGACGATGAGTGCGAAGGTCAAGCCGCCCAGGGCGGTGAGGCCCCCGCCCCCGTAGGCGGCCGCCGTCGCGATCCGGCGTGCCGTCAACGCTCTGAGCATCGTACGTTAACCCTCCGTAACTGGCGGGCGCGTCCGGGTCACCGGAACGTGCCCGTCGCCGTCTTACTGGGCTACCGTCAAGAATTGGAATCTATCCGAAGCCACATCCCTGCCCCGGGCGGCACACGCTGGTTGAACAGGGATGTGACGAAGTGATTCGACAAGGATGTCGCGGTGCAGGTACACGATTCGCTGGTCGAGTTGATGGGCGACACCCCGCTCGTCCGGCTGCGGAAAGTCACCGCCGGGCTGCGCCCACAGGTGCTGGCCAAGGTGGAGTACTTCAATCCCGGCGGCTCGGTGAAGGACCGCATCGCGGTCCGGATGATCGAGGCCGCCGAGAAGTCCGGCAAGCTGCGGCCGGGCGGCACGATCGTCGAGCCGACCTCCGGCAACACCGGGGTGGGGCTGGCCATCGTCGCGCAGGAACGCGGCTACCGCTGCGTCTTCGTGTGCCCGGACAAGGTCGCCAAGGACAAGCTGGACGTGCTGCGCGCGTACGGCGCGGAGGTCGTGGTGTGCCCGACCGCGGTGCCGCCCGAGCACCCCGAGTCGTACTACTCGGTGTCGGACCGGCTGGCCGCGGAGATCCCCGGGGCCTGGAAGCCGAACCAGTACGTCAACCCGGACAACCCGCGCTCGCACTACGAGACCACCGGCCCGGAGATCTGGGAGCAGACCGACGGGCGGATCACGCACTTCGTCGCGGGCATCGGCACCGGCGGCACGATCAGCGGCGCCGGCCGCTTCCTCAAGGAGGCCTCCGGCGGACGGGTCAAGGTGATCGGCGCCGACCCCGAGGGCTCGGTGTACTCGGGCGGGACCGGCCGCCCCTACCTGGTCGAGGGCGTCGGCGAGGACATCTGGCCGGAGACCTACGACCGGACGATCTGCGACCAGGTCATCGCGATCTCCGACAAGGAGTCGTTCACCATGACCCGGCGGCTGGCCCGCGAGGAGGCGCTGCTGGTCGGCGGGTCCTGCGGGATGGCGGTGGCGGCCGCGCTGCGGGTCGCCGCCGAGGCCGACGAGGACGCGGTGATCGTGGTGCTGCTGCCCGACGGCGGCCGCGGCTACCTCTCGAAGATCTTCAACGACGACTGGATGGCGGACTACGGCTTCCTCACCCCCTCCACCGAGGAGGCCCGGGTGGGCGAGGTGCTGAACCGCAAGGGCGGGCAGCTGCCCGAGTTCGTGCACGTCCACCCGCACGAGACCGTGGAGACCGCGATCTCGATCATGCGGGAGTACGAGGTGTCGCAGCTCCCGGTGATGAAGGAGGAGCCGCCGGTCATGGCGGCCGAGGTGGTCGGCTCGGTGGCCGAGCGGGACCTGCTGGACGTGCTGGTGCGCGACCGCGGCTCGCTCGGCGACAGCGTGGACAAGCACATGTCCGCGCCGCTGCCGACGGTCGGGTCCGGCGAGCCGGTGAGCAAGGCCGTGGAGGTCATGGAGAAGGCGGGCGCGCTGGTCGTCCTCGTCGACGGCAAGCCCAAGGGCCTGCTCACCCGCCAGGACCTGCTCGCCTTCCTCGCGAGCTGAGCCGTCGCCCGGCGGCGTCCCCGATGCGCGGGGCCGCGCCGGCGCACGGAACGACGAAGCGCCGGGCCCCGCGCGGGGCTCCGGCGCTTCGTTCCTTCCCCGGGTGTTGGGCCGCGGCCCGCCGGCGGTGTGGGCGGCTTGGTCGACCGGCGATCCGCGGCCCAACGTCTCTCACGGTCACGGGGCCGGGCCCCGGGCCGAGACGGCCCGGGGCGGGCCGCCGGGCGGGGGCCGCTAGGCGCGGGCCCCGCTTCCGGCGAACTCCTCCTCCGGGTCGGCCTTCCCGGCGGGGACGGGACGCGCCCGGTACCCCGGCCACCAGGCCCGATGGCCGATCAGCGCGGTGACGCCCGGCACGAGGAAGACCGACATCACGAAGGCCGACAGGGCGATGCCCATGGCGATCGAGAAGCCCATCTGCTGGAGCATCGACACCTCGGCGACCAGCATCACCGAGAACGTCCCGGCCAGGATCAGTCCCGCCGCGGCGACCGTGGGGCCGCCGTGCTGCACCGCCAGGGCGGCGGCGCCGCGCGGATCGCGGCCCTCCTTGGCCTCCTCCCGCAGCCGCGCGGTCATCAGGATGTTGTAGTCGGTCCCGATGGCCAGCACGAACAGGTACAGCATGATCGGCAGGTGGAAGATCTCGCCGGCCTGCCCCAGGAGGCCCTGGAAGACGTACACCGCGGCGCCCATGGTGGCGGCGAAGCCGAGCAGCACCGCCGGCACCAGGTACAGCGGGGCGACCACCGAGCGCAGCAGGAGCAGCAGGATCAGCGCGATCAGCACCCCCGCCACCGGCAGGATCACCGACAGGTCGCGGTTGACGACCTTGTTGATGTCGCCGTAGATGGCGGTCTCGCCGCCCACGAGCATGCGGGTGCCCTCCGGAGTGATCTTGTGGGCGGCGGGCCGCAGCTCGTCCTTGACCAGGTTGATCGAGTCGTTGGAGACGGGGTTCTGCTTGAGCAGCAGGTCCACCTGGACGACCTTGCCGTCCGGGGAGGGCTGGGCGGGCTGCACGCCGCCCACGCCGGGCAGCGACCGGGCCTGCTGCCGGAAGGACTCGATCGTCTGCTTGGGGATGGGCTGCCCGTTCTCGGACTGCAGGTAGACCTGGACGGGCTTGGTCAGGCCGGCCGGGAAGGCGCTCTGCATCTCCTTCATGGCCCGCGCGGACTCGGTGTTGTCCGGGAAGCTGGCCTGGAAGTCGTAGTCGGACTTGAAGCCGACCGCCCCGACCGCCAGGGCGGCCAGCAGCGCGCCGGAGACGAGCGCGACCAGCGCCGGGCGCCGGCCGACCAGCCGGCCGAGACCGGCGGAGACGCGGGCCCGCGGCTGCCGCTTCCACGACTTGGACGGCCAGAACACCGCCGGGCCCAGCAGCGACACGATCGCCGGGAACACCGTCAGCGACGTGATGCCCATGACCAGCACGCCGATGGCCAGCGACGGGCCCCACGCGGCGAAGATGCCGAACGAGGCGAGCATCAGCACCAGGAAGGTCACCGCGATCGCGGCCGCGGCGGAGGCGATGACCTCGCCGACCCGCTCCATCGCGACGACCATCGCGGTCTTCTTGTCGTCGCCGGCGCGCAGCCGCTCCCGGTACCGGAACAGGACGAACAGGTAGTAGTCGGCGCCGATGCCGAACAGCACGATCGTCATGATGATCTGCAGGCTGTCGTCGCCGGTGAAGTCCAGCAGCCGGGAGGCCGCGCCGATGAGGCCGTTCGCCATGGCCTCGGTCAGCATGATCACGATGATCGGCAGCACCGCCGCGATCGGCGCCCGGAAGATCAGCAGGATCAACCCGATGATCAGCACGAACGTGCCGACGCTCACCAGGACCAGCGAGGTTTGGAAGGAGTCCTCGTTGTCGGTGAACGTGGCGACGTCACCGCCGACCTTGGCGGTGAGCCCGGATCCCAGCACGCCCGGCAGGTCCTTGCGGATGTCCTTGACCGCCTCGCTCTGCTTGGTCTGCTCCTCCGGGCTCATCCCCTTCATGGGGACGGTGATCAACTGAAGGTCCCGCTTGGGGGCCATCGTCTGCGGGCCGGTCAGGAACCCTTGGACGGTCGGGTACTTCTTGGCGGTCAGCGCCTGCGCGGCCTGGGAGATCTTGGCGCTGTCGGCCGCGGTGAGCTGCCCGCCGTCGGACCGCTTGACCACGATGAGGGTGGTGGCGTCGGCCTGCTGCGGGAACGCCTTCTTGGCCAGCTCGGCGGCCTGCACGGCCTCGTAGGAGGACGGCAGGAACTCGCCCTGATCGGATTCGGTCTTCAGCGTCGGGGACAGGAAGACGATGGCGACCCAGGCCACCGCCCATGTCAGGAGCGTCAGCCACGGGTGTTTGACCACCACGCGGGCCAGGCGTGCGAACATGCGCGTTCCTTCGACTGGGGGAAAGCGGAGCTGGGCGAGCACGCGGCTCGCCGAGCCGGGCCCCGTCCGGTGTGCCGGGGGCGTCGGACGGGATCGGTCAGCCTCTCTGGATACGCTTCAACCGTAAAGATCGCTCCTTGAGAAGTGTTCAACCCCCGAGGCGAATTGGGCGGTGATACCTGCGGGGGACCTCCTCCTCCCGAAGGAGTGGCCGAGGGCGGATAGCCTCGTGCTCATGGACGACGAGGTTCACCAGGGATTCGAGACGCTGGCCATTCACGCCGGGCAGGAGCCCGACCCGGCGACGGGGGCGGTCGTGCCCCCGATTTACCAGGTCTCGACGTACAAGCAGGACGGCATCGGGGGGCTGCGCGGCGGCTACGAGTACTCCCGTTCGGCCAACCCGACCCGTACCGCGCTGGAAGTATGCCTGGCCGCGCTGGAAGGGGGAGCCAGGGGGCTGGCGTTCGCCTCCGGGCTGGCCGCCGAGGACACCCTCCTGCGGACCGTGTGCGCGCCGGGCGACCACGCAGTCATCCCCGGTGACGCCTACGGAGGGACGTACCGGCTGTTCGCCAAGGTGCTCGAGCGCTGGGGCCTGGCGTACGACCCGGTGCCCCTCGACGACGTGGCGGCGGTGCGCGCCGCCGTCCGTCCCGAAACGAAGATCATCTGGGTGGAGACGCCGACCAACCCGCTGCTCGGCGTGGCCGACATCGCCGCGCTGGCCGGCGTCGCGCACGAGGCC
Source organism: Actinomadura rubrobrunea NBRC 15275 (assembly GCF_001552235.1). NCBI lineage: Bacteria > Bacillati > Actinomycetota > Actinomycetes > Streptosporangiales > Thermomonosporaceae > Actinomadura > Actinomadura viridilutea. The sequence continues at coordinate 7,131 of NZ_BCQU01000127.1, forward strand.
GGGGCGCTGCTGGTGGTCGACAACACCTTCGCCTCGCCCTACCTGCAGCGTCCGCTGACGCTGGGCGCCGACGTGGTCGTCCACTCCACCACCAAGTACCTGGGCGGCCACTCCGACGTGGTCGGCGGCGCGCTGGTGACGGCCGACGCCGAGCTGGGCGAGCGGCTGGCGTTCCACCAGAACGCCATGGGCGCGGTGGCCGGGCCGTTCGACGCCTGGCTGACGCTGCGGGGGATCAAGACGCTGGCGGTGCGGATGGACCGGCACTGCGCCAACGCCGCCGCCGTGGTCGACATGCTCACCGCGCACCCGGCGGTCGAGCAGGTGCTCTACCCCGGGCTGCCCGACCACCCCGGTCACGAGGTCGCCGCCAAGCAGATGCGCGCCTTCGGCGGCATGGTGTCGTTCCGGATGGGCTCGGAGGAGGCCGCCGTCCGGGTGTGCGAGCGGACGAAGCTGTTCACGCTCGGCGAGTCGCTCGGCGGAGTGGAGTCGCTGATCGAGCACCCGGCGCGGATGACCCACGCGTCGGCCGCCGGGTCGCCGCTGGAGGTCCCGGCCGACCTGGTGCGGCTGTCGGTCGGCATCGAGGACGTCGCGGACCTGCTGGACGATCTGCGGCGGGCGCTGGACTGACGGGCGCTGGACTGACGGGCGCCGTCCCGCATTGGCCCGCCGCCGCGCGCAAGCGCTTTATATGATGTGCGCACCAAGATCTCTTAAAGAAAGGGTCCGGGGTGCGCAAGGCATTGGTGAGCGGGGCCGCGTTCGCGGCGACCTGCGTCGCTGCCGTCGCCGTTCCGGGCGGGGCGGCCGAGGCCGCCGCGCCGACGCCGCCGCCCGGCGGATCGGCCACGGTGGAGGCGCCCCCCTCCGGGTCGCCCGCGGTGCCCTCGCCGCCCGAGTCCGGCGTGTCCGGGTCGTCGGCGCCGTCGCAGCCCGCGGACTCGCCGGAGGCGGCGGCCTCCGCGGACACCGACACCGACTCGGTGACGTCTGCGCGCGCGGTGATGGTGACGCCCACGCCGCCGCGCACGGCCACCTACGCCTACGGGCCCGCCCCGCGCCAGCGCCTCGACGCCTACTGGCGGCCGTCGTCGGCCTCCGGTCAGGCGGCGGGGACCCAGCGGCGGCGGCAGGCCGAGCGGCCGCGCCCGGGCGTGCTGCTGCTGCACGGCGGCTACTGGCTCGAGGGCGACAAGAGCGGCTGGAAGTACTTCGCGCGCCGCCTGACCACGCAGGGGTACGCGGTCTTCGCCGCCAACTACCGGCTGGCGCAGACCGCCGCCTGGCCCGCCCAGCGCGACGACGCCGAGGCCGCGCTCGCCTACGTCAAGCGCAACGCCCGGCGCTGGAACGTCGACCCGGACAACATCGTGGTGATCGGCTCGTCGGCGGGCGGGCTGCTGGCCAGCCAGCTCGGCGCCCACGGCGACGGCGCGCGCCGCGTCCGCGGGGTGGTCGCGCTGTCCCCCGTCAACACGCCCTACCTGGCCTACCAGGTCGGCGGCGGGCCGACCGCCTCGCCCGGCCAGCGCAAGCTGCGCCGCGCGGTGGTCACCCTGCTGGGCTGCCGCCCCGGTCCGGAGAACCCCGCCTGCTGGCCGAAGGTGGACGACTCCAGCGCGGCCGCGCACGCCTCGGCGGGCGACGCGCCCATGCTGCTCATGCACGGCTCCGACGAGTTCGTCCCGCGGACGCAGAGCACCGGTCTGGCCGGGGCGCTGAACCGCGCGGGCGTGCCCGCCACGGTGGCCACGGTGCCGGGCCGCATGCACGGGCTCGAGCTGATGAACGACCCGAGCGTCTACCCGCGGATCCTGTCCTTCCTCAAGGACCGGACGGCGCGCTGAGCCGGCGCGGCCGGGCGCCGCCCGGCCGCGACGTCAGCCGTTCCGGATCATCCGTTCCAGATCATCAGGACGAGGATCACCAGCCAGAGCAGCGCCACCACGCCGGAGAGCGCGGCGATGCGGCCGCGTTCGACCTGCGCCACGTGCTCGAACGGCGCGGCGTCCGCCTGGCCGGTCTTCGTCCCGGAGCCGCCCGCGTCGGCGTCCCGCGCGGCCTGGGCCTCGCCGGCCTCCTCCGCGGGCGCCGCCGACGCCGCCCCCTCGGCCCGCGCCAGCTCCAGCGCGTGCGCCGCCTTGCGCTGGTCGCGCTCGACCAGCAGCAACAGCACCAGGGCCACGACGAACAGCGTCATGGACGCCGACAGCCACATCTGGTCGAACCGGCCCTTGGCCAGGAAGAGCCCGAACAGGAAGATCCCCAGCGAGCCCAGCCCGTAGATGCGGGTGATCCGGATCAGGTAGCGCAGCACCACCACGTCGCCCTTGCGGATGTAGCGCGGGCTGGCCATGGTGGCGGCGGTCAGCGGCCCCAACGTGAAGATCGCGAACCCGATGTGGAGGAAGAGCAGCAGCCGGTCGGTCGTCGACATGGCTCAGACACTAGTACGGGGCCCTCTCAGCGGCGCCGGCGGCGCACCCGCAGGTAGTCGCTGACCACGTACTCGCCGAGCCGGTCGGCGTCGGGGGCGAACACCCGGCCGCCGTTGCGCCGGGCGACCTCCTCCACGAACGACACCAGGCGGCGGTCCTCGGCCAGCATGAACACGTTGAGGCTGGCGCCGCGCCGGGTCATCTTGTCGACCTCGGCCAGGGTCAGCACCAGGGTCTCCGGGGACGGCGGGTAGTCGAACAGCGACCGGCCGTCCGGGCGCAGGTGGGCGGTCGGCTCCCCGTCGGTGACCACCAGCACGATCGGCTCGAAGTCGGGATGCCGGTCCAGATGGCGGCCCGCGATCATGAGCGCGTGGTGCAGGTTGGTGCCCTGCACCATGTCCCAGTCGAGCCCGGCCATCTCGGCGGGGTGCAGCACCCGGGCGTAGTTGGAGAACCCGATGATCTGGATCGCGTCCTGCGGGTACTTGGTGGTCACCAGGGTGTGCAGGGCCAGGGTGGTCTGCTTGGCCGCCGCCCAGGTGCCGCGCAGCACCATCGAGTACGACAGGTCGACCAGCAGGCACACCGCGGCGGCGGTGCGGCGCTCGGTCTCCTGCACCTCGAAGTCGTCGACGTGCAGCCGCACGCCGCGGCCCGGCGCGGCGCCCTCCATGGCGCTGCGGCGGATCGCGTTGCTCACCGTGCGGACGACGTCGAGGGGCTGCTCGTCGCCGAACCGCCACGGCCGGCTGGAGCCGGTCAGCTCTCCGGCCTGCCCGGCGTCGCGCTGGTCGTGGTCGCCCTGCCGGCCGGAGGAGAGCCGGGCGAACACGCGGCGCAGCGCCGTCTCGCCGAGGCGGCGCACCGCCTTGGGGGTCAGCTCCAGGCCGCCGCGGCGGCGCTGCAGGTAGCCCTGGCGCTCCAGCTCCGCCTCGATGCGGCGCAGCTGGGCCAGGTCGTCGACGGCCTGGCGGCCCAGCGCGCGGCGGACCGCCTCCTCGTCGATGTCGTCGAGCCGCGCGCCCGGGTAGTCCTGGGCGAGGGCGGCCTCCAGGTCGGCCAGGTCGGCCAGCTCGGCGAGCGCGGTGGTGGCGTCGCCCATGCCGAGCGGGTCCTGCCCGGTCATCTGCTCCTGCCCGCTCCAGGCCAGGTCGGGCCGGCGGGCGCGCAGCGCGTCGGTCAGCCGGGTCATCTCCAGGGCCAGGCCCGCGTCCCGCATGACCTGGTCCATCAGCCCGGCCAGCTCGGCGCGCTGCTCGGGCGTCAGCGAGTCCAGCAGGCGCTGCATGGCGGCGGCGCGGCGGGCCAGCTGGTCGACGAGCTCCTCGAGGTTCTTCGGGTTCTCCGGGAAGAAGTCCCCGTACTCCCGCATGAACCGGTCGAAGTCCTCCTGGGTGTGCTCGCCCCGGGCGTCCTTGTCGAGCATGTCGTTCAGCGCGGCCATCATGTCCTTGACGCGCCGCAGGGCCTGCGGGTCCTGGCCGGCGAGGGCCTGCTTCATGCCCTGGAACTGGGCGTCCAGCACCTCGCGCCGCAGCAGGTCCTTGATCTGCTCGTAGGTGGCGCGGGCCGCGTCCGACCGCCAGTCGTAGTCGGCCAGCCGCCGCACCGCCTGCGCCGTGTCGGACGGCAGGGCGTCCAGCTCGGCCTCGCGCAGCCGGGCCTCGTCGCTCGGGTCGGGGAACAGCGCGGCCCGCTCCTGCCCGATCGCGGTGTCCAGCAGCGCGCGGACCTGCTCCAGGGTGCCGTCCAGGCGGCCCCGCCGGCGCAGCTCCCGGCGCCGCCGCCGCACCTCCCGCAGCAGGTCGTCCAGCCCGCGGCGGCCCTGCGCGCCCGGCAGGCCGCGCCGCAGCAGCTCGCGCAGCGCCTCCTCGGGCCGGGTGCCCTCCAGCACCGAGTCGCCGATCGCGTCCAGCGCGGCCCGCACATCGTACGGCGGGGCCAGCGGGTCGGGCCCGCCCTGGTAGGCCCCGTACCGGTAGCGGCTCATCGAACCCCCAGGCTCTCGGGGACGGTCACGTGCGGTACGTGGCGGTGCCGTCGCCGCGTCCGGGCGCGGTCTCCTTGGACAGGCGGCGGGTGAGGAACAGCCCCTCCAGGACGAACTCCAGCGCCGAGGCCGCCTGCCCCGGCGACTCCCCGGTCATGCCGAGCCGCTCCATGATCTTGGCCAGGCCGGGCACGTGGCCGATGCGGCGCAGCAGCTCGGCGGCGGGCACCAGCTCGCCGGACTCCACGCTCTGCCCGGCGTCGAACTTCTCCAGCAGCCCGGACAGGTCGGCGCCGCCGAGGGCGCGCCGCCAGGTCTCGGCGATCGCCCGGCGCAGCAGGTGCTCCAGCACCTCCTGCTCGCGGCCCTCCTCGCTGACCTCGAACTCCACCTTGCCCATCAGCGCCGGGACGATGGCGGGCAGGTCGCACACCCGGGCCACGGCGTGCTCCTCCCCGGTCAGCGCGGCGCGCCGCACCGCCCCGGCGGCCACGGTCTCCGCGCCTGCCAGCGCGAACCGCGCCGACACCCCGGACCGGGCGTCCACCGCGGTCGACTCGCGCACCAGCCGGGTGAACCGGGCCACGACCTCCAGCAGGTGGGCCGGCACCTCGGCGGGCAGCTCGGCCGCCGCCGCGGACAGCGGCGAGCCGTCCCCGACGAAGAAGTCGAAGTCGGCCTCCTGCCGGATCAGCTCCAGCTCGGTGTCCAGCTCCAGCGGGTAGTGGGTGCGGATCTCGGCGCCGAACCGGTCCTTCAGCGGCGTGATGATGCGGCCGCGGTTGGTGTAGTCCTCGGGGTTGGCGCTGGCCACCAGCAGGATGTCCAGCGGCAGCCGCAGCGCGTAGCCGCGGACCTGCACGTCGCGCTCCTCGAGCACGTTGAGCAGCGACACCTGGATGCGCTCGGCCAGGTCGGGCAGCTCGTTGATGCAGAAGATGCCCCGGTTGGTGCGCGGCACCAGGCCGAAGTGGACCGTCTCGGGGTCGCCCAGCGTGCGGCCCTCGGCCACCTTGATCGGGTCGACGTCGCCGATCAGGTCGCCGACGCCGGTGTCGGGGGTGGCCAGCTTCTCCCCGTACCGCTCGTCGCGGTGCTTCCAGGTGACGGGCAGGTCGTCGCCCAGCTCGTCGGCGAGGCGGCGGCAGCGCACGCACACCGGAGCGTACGGGTGGTCGTTGATCTCGCAGCCGGCGACGACCGGGGTCCACTCGTCCAGCAGGCCCGACAGGGTCCGGATCAGCCGCGTCTTGCCCTGCCCGCGCTCGCCGAGCAGCACCATGTCGTGCCCGGCCAGCAGGGCCCGCTCCACGTGCGGCAGCACGGTGTCGTCGAACCCGACGATGCCCGGGAAGCGCGGCTCGCCCGAGCGGAGCCGGGCGAGCAGGTTCTTGCGGATCTCGGCCTTCACCGACCGGTGGACGTGGCCGCTCTCCCGCAGCCCGCCCCGCGTGGTGTCTGGTGGTGTGGAAGGACGCACGCGATCGACACTACGTCGCGGACGCGCGCCGTCGCACCCCCGAAACAGGGGTTGGGAACGCGGGCGGGCGCGGGGGAGACTGGAAGGGTGAACGCACGACGGTGCGGGAACCCCGGACACTGGGACACGCGGGACGCCGCGGACGAGGGAGGGGGCGCCGATGACGCGCGTCGGTGACGGGCTGGCCGTGGGCGCCGACCTGGCGGCCGCCGCCGAGTCGGCGGTCGAGCAGGCGATCGCCCCGCTGAGCCGCCGCCCGGACCTGCTGTGCCTGTTCGTGTCCGGGCTGGACCCGAACGAGGTCGAGGAGGCCGCGCGCCGGGCGATGCGGGGCGCGGGCGCCCGCGTCGCCGTGGGCTGCAGCGCCACCGGGGTGATCGGCGGCGGCCGGGGGGTGGAGGACGAGCAGGCCGTCAGCGCGTGGGCGGCCGAGCTGCCGGGGGCGCGGCTGGAGCCGTTCCGGCTGGAGACGCTCCGGGCCGAGGACCGCCTGGTCGTGGTCGGCATGCCGGAGACCCGCGACGACGACGTGGTCGGCGTGCTGCTGGCCGACCCGTACTCCTTCCCCGTCGACGCGTTCGTGGAACGGTCCGCGGAGGCCCTGCCCGGGCTGCCGCTGATCGGCGGCATGGCCGACGGCGGCGGCCGCGGCGCGACCCGGCTGTTCGTCGACGGCCAGGTGCACGACTCGGGCGCGGTCGGGGTGGTGCTCGGCGGGCCGGTGTCCGCGGCGACCGTGGTCAGCCAGGGCGCCCGGCCGATCGGCCCGGACATGGTGGTGACCCGCGCCGACGACAACCTGGTGTACGAGCTGGCGGGCACCCCGGCGCTGGACAAACTGGAGCAGATCGTGCTCGGCCTGCCCGAGGAGGAGCAGGAGCTGGCCGGGCGCGGCCTGCTGATCGGCCTGGCCATGGACGAGTACGCCGACGAGCACGAGTACGGCGACTTCCTGGTGCGCGGGGTGGTGGGCGCCGACACCGACAGCGGCGCCATCGCCATCGGCGACGTGGTCGAGGTCGGCCGCACCGTGCGGTTCCAGGTGCGGGACGCGGGGGCCGCCGACCAGGACCTCGCGGACCTGCTGGAACGGTTCGACCTGCACCCGGTGGAGGGGGCGCTGCTGTTCTCCTGCAACGGGCGGGGCCGGGCGATGTTCCCCGACTCCGACCACGACGCCAAGATGCTGACCCGCGCGTTCGGATCCGCGGGCGTCAGCGGGTTCTTCGCCGCCGGGGAGATCGGCCCGGTCGCCGGGCGCAACCACGTGCACGGCTTCACCGCGTCGATCCTGGCGTTCGGCCCTTCCGGGGCCGGTGACTGAGCCGGTGACCGGGCGGGCGGGCGAGCGGGCCGACGCGCCGACGGTCCTGGCCGTCGACATCGGCGGCACGAAGATCGCCGCGGCCGTGGTGGACGGCGACGGCCGCATCGTCGCGGACCGCCGCACGCCCACCCTGGCCCAGGAGAGCCCCGAGGTGCTGTGGAAGGCGCTGGCGGACCTGCTGGACGCCGTGCACGCCGACGCGGGCGCCCCGCCGCTCGCCGGGGTGGGGGTGGGCTGCGTCGGCCCCATGACCTGGCCGGACGGCGAGGTGTCGCCGTTGAACGTCCCGGCCTGGCGGCGGTTCCCGCTGCGCCGGCGGCTGCGCGAACGCTACCCCGGGCTGCCGGTACGTGTGCACAACGACGCGGTGTGCGTCGCGGTCGGCGAGCACTGGCGGGGCGCCGGACGGGGCCGCGACAACGTCCTCGGCATGGTGGTGTCGACGGGCGTCGGCGGCGGACTGGTGCTCGGCGGCCGCCTCGTGGACGGGGCGTCCGGCAACGCCGGGCACGTCGGTCACATCGTCGTCGAGCCCGACGGGCCGCCGTGCCCGTGCGGGGGACGCGGGTGCCTGGAGGCCGTGGCGAGCGGCCCGTCCCTGGTCCGCTGGGCCCGGGAGCGGGGCTGGCGCCCGGACGACCCCGACGCCACGAGCGCCGACCTGGCCGCCGACGCGCGCGCCGGGCACCGCGTGGCCGCGGCGGCGCTGCGGCGCGCGGGCCG
>NZ_BCQU01000128.1:0-15061 GCF_001552235.1 Actinomadura rubrobrunea NBRC 15275
GGCCCGCCCGTCGGGCGGCACCGCCGTGGTCTGGCGCGTCCCGCTGAACGACGACGCTTCCCTGTGACCTCGCGTCGGCGCCACGCTCAGTCCCTCGCCCGGCCTGACGACCGCCGCATCGCCGTGGCGTCGCTTCGCAGGATGCGCTGATCATGGCCGCGGGCTGAGGGAAGGCAGCGGGCCGGTGGGCATATCGCGGCCGCCGCCCTTGTCCTCCCTCGTCAGCCGTTGGTCGCGCGGCACCCGTGGCCCCAGCTGATAGCCGCCGTCGGCGCCCCGCTGCACTTCCAGCTCAGGCACTGATTCACGCCCCACCGCAACGTGCGCACCGAGACCCCAGACAGCTTCGTCAGCTCGGCGCCCAGCAAGGGACTGCAGCAGCGGCAGCAGCCGAAGCGCTCTGCCTCTGGCACGTACGCGAACACGGCGTCGCAGACGGCTTCGCGGTGCTCACGAAGGCCGCCCCGCCATGCGCCGTCGCATGACCCCCGCTTGGCGACGGTCCTCTCAGGTCTTTCGCATCACCGCGGCCGAGGCGGGGACGTAGAGCCGGGAGGCCCAACGGCACGGGACCTTCGCCCGGAGGCCCGAACCGTGTGGACGCCTAGCGTCGGAGCAGGACCGAATCGTCCGGCAGGAGGACCGCCATGCCCGCCCGCGTCGTCGTCGGGATCGACGGATCCGCGCACGCCTGGAAGGCCCTGGACTGGGCCGCCGCATACGCCCGGGCGCATCGGCTCCCGCTCCTGCTGATGCACGCCTCCCGCGCCCTGCGGAGCGGCCCGGGGCTGCCCGAGTCCGCGCGCGAGCATCTGGCCGCCGAGCGGACGGACATGCTCAACGAGGCGCGGCGGTACGCGCTCAAGCAGTTCCCCGAAGTGGAGATCGGCGTGCGGCTGTCCGAGGACGACCCCGGCAGCGCCCTGGTGGCCGAGAGCGAGCAGGCCGCGCTGGTCGTCGTCGGCTCGCGCGGGCAGGGCGGCTTCGAAGGCCTGCTGTTCGGCTCGGTGGGCCTGCACGTCGCCGGGCACGCGCGATGCCCGGTGCTGGTGGTGCCGCGCACAGCGCCGTATCCGGCCGACGCCCCCGACGCCATCGTCGTGGGCATCGAGGGACGGCATCCCGAGGAGCACGTGATCGGCTGGGCCTTCGAGCACGCCGCGCTGACCGGCGCACGGCTGATCGCGCTGCACGCGGTGGGCGGCGAGTTCGGCTCGCCCTACCAGCGGCTGGTCGAGGACATGGAACTGGCCGAGGCGCTGGCGGGCTGGACCCGGCAGTATCCCGACGTGCGGGTGGTCCCGCGCGTGGCCGACGCCACCGCGCCCCGGGCGCTGGTAACCGAGTCACGGCACGCCGGACTGGTCGTCATGGGCGCCCATCAGCGTCGTGGACGCATCGGCCTCGCGTTGGGGCGGGTCAACCACGCGGTGCTGCTCCACGCCGCGTGCCCGGTGGTGCTGGTGCCCCGGGATGCGGATCCGGAGGACGAGCCGTGATCCGACGCTCCCGCCCTCCGGGGGCTCACGCCGAAGCCCCTGCGGAGTAGCACGACGCGCAGATCAGCGGATCGACCCTGCATGGAGACACGAGCGCCTGACCACTCGCTCGCGTGACGGGCGATCGTGAACCCGACGGAATGGTGCTCTCAGCTCGTCCTCCGACGGCGGAGGCACCGGCATCAGCGCATCGGCCTGCGTGGACGCCGTGTACTGGTGGTCGGCGGTCGAGCCCGGCCGGGCCGTGACGAGCCTGCGGTCGGTCAGGGCTTGCGGGCGACGGCGCCGTACGCGTCGATCGCTTCGGCGTCGGCTTCCTCCGGGCGCCACTGCGTGATCGGGACCATGCCGGGCTCGACCATCTCCAGGCCTTCGAAGCAGCTGGCGAGGTCCTCGGGGGAGCGGAGGATGTAGGGGACGCCGCCGCTCTCCGCGAGCCGATCGGCGCCGTCCACCACGGCCTGGCTGGTGTTCGTGCCGTCCCAGAGCACCATGTGGGACCCGGACGGGACGGCGTCCATCATCCGCCCGGTGATGGAGCGCATCACCTCGAGGTCGGGCTCGTAACCGAGCACGCCCATGAACATCACCGCGACCGGCCGGTCGAAGTCCAGCACCTCGGCGGCCTCGGCGAGGATCTTCTCCGGGTCGTGGTAGTCGGCGTGGACGTACCTGGTGACGCCCTCGGAAGTGGTGTTGGCCAGCAGGGCGCGGGCGTGCACGAGCACGAGCGGGTCGTTGTCGACGTAGACGATCCGGGATTCCGGCGCGACGCCCTGGGCGACCTCGTGCGTGTTCTGCATCGTCGGCAGGCCCGTGCCGACGTCGAGGAACTGCCGCATGCCGGCCTCGGCGGCCAGGTACCGCACCACGCGGATGAGGAACTTGCGCGATTGCCGCGCCATGACGACGATCTCGGGATACACCTCGGCCACGGCGTCCCCGGCGGCGCGGTCGGCCTCGTAGTTGTCCTTGCCGCCCATCCAGTAGTTCCACATCCGTGCCGCGTGCGGAACGTCGAACTGGATCTCGGTCGACAGTTCGGAACCGGGAGGCGGGAGCTGCCCGTCGGCCATGTCCAGACTCCTGATCGTCAGTCGCATCAGCGGGGCTCTGAACGAGATGTGAAGATCCTACGCGTCCGACCGCGTCGGGTCTCCTGAATGATCCAGGCGGGCGGCGCTCGTATGCAGCCTGGGCGCGGGGCGCGCACCCGCCGTCCGGGAGTGGTCCGAAACCGGCCGTTCCGCGGGCCGGAGCATCGATGCAGGTCACGTCAACGGCGACGGCGCGTCCGGAGGCGGCCAGGGCGGCCGCGGCACGTGATCAAGCCGTGGGCGGCGACGTCGACGAGATCGACACCCGGCTTGGCCGTGTCCGGTGGATCATGTGTTGATCCAGAGCAGGACGACCGCCGTCGGGTAGGTGCGGGCGACGCCGTCGGGCAGTTGCGGATCGCCGCCGAGCAGGTCCTTGTCGGCGATCACCCGGTCGGGTCGGCGCCGTGGACGCCCCGGACCGGCCCGTGCACCGCGATCGAGGAAGGCGGTGCAGTGTTGACGTCGTCCGGCATGGCACGACCGACAGTGGCGGATGGATCTCGGCGAGTCGGCCCGCCCCTTGGCCGCGCGAGCACTTGCCCAAGTATCCGGTTCGTCCCGCGACGGGCCCCATCGCGGGCGCCGGCGGCGTGCCGGTGCCGCGCGCGATCGCCGAGTCACGACTCGCGCGTCGGTCCTCATGCGCGCGGCTTGAGATCCGCCTCCAGCCAGTCGGCGTAGTGCGTGGGAGCGACGTCGGCGCCCTCCCCGACGGTGAGGACGTCGCCGTGGACGGCGGCGAACATGCCCGCGGAGTCATCGGTGATCACAGAGCGGGGATCGCCTCTGGCGGCGAGGGTGATCCGACCGAGTTCGTCCAGCGGATACGTGTCGGGGCCGGCAACGTCGCGGGCGCCGTTCAGGGGCGGTCCAGCCGCGACGGCGGCGACGGCGGCGGCGACGTCCGCCGACGCGATCGGCTGGAGGAGGGTGCGGGGCAGGCGGACGGTGTCGTCTTCTGCGGTCCAGGACAGGATGGTGCCGATGAACTCCATGAACTGGGTGGCGCGGACGATGGAGTAGGGGATGGCGCCTGTCCTGAGGGCTTCTTCTTGGAGGGTCTTGGCGCGGAAGTAGACGAGCCCGGGAACCTTGTCGGCGCCGACGATCGACAGGATGACGACGTGCCCGGCGCCCGAGCGCCGGGCGGCGGCCAGAAGGTTGGTCATCGAGGTCTGAAAGAACGCGAGGGACGCCTCGTCGAAGGTCGGGGAGTTGGTGAGGTTGACTACCGTCTCGGCGTCCTTCAGCGCATCGTCGAGCCCCTCGCCGGTGAGCACGTCGACACCGGTGCGCGGTGAAAGCGGCACCGCCTCGTGCCCGGCCAGGTCGAGGCCCCGCACGACCTGTGACCCGATGAGCCCGGTGCCGCCGATGACTGCGAACCTCATGGCACGACCGCCCCGATGTCAAGTGTCCGCTGGTCCGGACACGCCTAATTCCAGCTAACAGCCGGATCTGCGGCGCCCGGGTCAATGTGCACGCAGTTTCGAGCAAAGAAGACGCGACATGCCGCTGTGTCCTTTTGCTTGGACGAAGGGAGTCGGTCGCCGGCCGTCGTGCGCTATCCCACAACGCAAACCGGTCCCCGGCCGGGGCCACGCGAACGCGTGACGCGATCAGCGTTGATGTGACCAGTTGATGTGACCAGTTGATGTGACCAAAGGGACCGTCGCCGCTCCGGCTGCCGTTCGAAGCTCGACAGCGTCGTGCAGCCCGCGACTCTCAGCAGCGAACAGGGACCAGACCGAGGTGCTGATACAGGCGGGCTGACGGTGCGGTCCACCAGCGATGCTCGCGAGCAAGATGTCGAGCCGGGCTTCGTGGCTGCCGGCCCGCCAAGTTCCGCCGCGACGCCCCTGGTGAACATGCCAGCGATATGGCCTGGAAAGCGGCGGGCAAGACCAAGAATTCGGGGTACGGTGGTCAGGCGGCTGACACCAGTCGTCAGATCCCCTGGTGCGTGGCTGAGCAGCGCACGCCGCACACCACGTCAGCCTTCCGAAGTTCTGGAGCGTGGCCGCTCGAGTCGGCGCCGGACCGGGACCGACGCATCGGACGGCGAAGCAGTGCAACGTGGCGACCGCCGCGCGCCTCGGCCGTTCGTCGGGAAGCGGGCGAGGCGCCGCGTCCGTGGAGTTGACGCGGCGTCCCGCCCGCCTGCTCAGGTGCGTCCATTGACAGGCACGGTGAGCGCACGTAGGCGGACCGTGCCGGTCATGCCGTCGCCCTGCTGTGCTCCGCCGGTGCGAGGGGCGCCGTCCGTGAGGGGAAATGAGGGAGGATCTCCTCCGCCAGCTCGTGCAGGACCTCGTCGACGGGGCGGTCGCCGGGACGCAGGTTGAAGGAGACGTGGGCGACGCCGAGTTCGCTCATCGCGTGCAGGTGATCCAGCAGGGCGTGCCGTCCGGTGCGCAGACCGAGGCGGATGGGGGTGGCCGGAGTGGACGGGTCGCCGACAAGGTCCAGTTGCATCGGTGTGAGGTACGGCTTGCCCGTCCCCGCGGTCAGCTCTTGCCACTCGCGTGTCTTGAGCCGCAACGCTCCCAGGGGCCTGGGGTAGTTGAGGGAGGCGTCGGCGTGCTCGGCGATCCACTCCGCGGACTGCTGGGCGCGCCCCGCCACGGCGAGGGGGATCGTCGAACCGGTCGGCTTCGGAAGGACGTCGAGCCTCCGGTCGGCGTCCAGACCGAGTTGCGGCACGGAAACGCCCTGGTCCGGCCCTGGAGTGGCCCAGGCGGCGCGGAGGATCTCGACATAGTCGCGGAAGGTGCGGCCGCGGGCGTGGAAGTCCTCGCCGAAGAGGGGGTATTCGACGGGGCGGTCCCCGCTGGCGAGGCCGAGCACGAACCGGCCGCCGGACAGCACGTCGACGGTCGCCGCGGCCTTGGCGACCAGCAGCGGACGGCGCAGCGGGAGGACGACCGCGGCGGTGCCGAGCACGGCCCGCTGCGTGACCGCCGCCAGGTGGCCGAGGTGCGTGAACGTTTCGAAGACCGATCCGGCGTCGCCGAACGCCTGCGGATCGTACAGGGGGACGTCGCGCACCCACAGCGCCGCGAAGCCGAGCTCGTCGGCGAGCCGGGCGAGCCTGGCGTGCTCGGTGAGTCTCGGGACGCCGAAGGGGCGGCCGGCCTGGCGGTCGGCGCGCAGCCGTGTCGCGCCCCAATCGTTGTCGAGAGGCAGTTCCAGACCGAGCGTGACGCGGCCGTCCGGGTCGACCAGGCGGTCCAAGGCAGGGTGGAGGGCGGCGGGCATGGCGGCGGCCACCTTTCGAACCTGAAGACGCGGCTGGGAAACGGATGGGAAACGGATCGGAAAGGGAACGAGAGGGGCGACTGGCCGCCGGTGCGGACGGAGACCGATCCGCCCGCACCGGCGGCGAGGACGTCGGGCGTCCGACCTCCTCACTCGAAGGCGTCGGGGTCCGGGCCCGTGCGCATGCCGCGGTCGAGCGCGGCGATCTCGGCCATCTCGTCGTCCGAGAGCGCGAAGTCGAAGACGTCGATGTTCTCCCGGATCCGGGCGGGCGTGACCGACTTGGGGATCACGATGGTGCCGAGCTGCAGGTGCCAGCGCAGCACGACCTGCGCGGGCGACTTGCCGTGCCGTTCGGCGATCTTGACCAGCGGGGGCTCGTCGAGCACCGCCCCCTGGGCCAGCGGGCTCCACGCCTCGGTCGCGATGCCGTGCTCGGCGTGCAGCGTGCGGAGCTCCCGCTGCTGGAGACCGGGGTGCAGTTCGATCTGGTTGACGGCGGGGACGAGCGAGCTGCCGTCCATCAGGCGCCGCAGGTGCGCGGGCTGGAAGTTGGAGACGCCGGCGGCGCGGATGCGGCCCTCGGCCGCCAGCCTCTCCAGGGCCCGCCAGGTGTCCCGGTACAGGTCGCGGGCGGGGCTCGGCCAGTGGATGAGGTACAGGTCCACGTAGTCCAGGCCCAGCGCGGCGAGGCTCCGGTCGAACGCCTTGAGGGTGGCGTCGTAGCCCTGGTCGGCGTTCCACAGCTTCGTCGTGATGAACAGGTCCTCGCGGGGGAGGCCCGACGCGGCCACCGCCCGGCCCACGCCCGCCTCGTTGCCGTAGATGGCGGCGGTGTCGATGGAGCGGTAGCCGGCCTCCAGCGCGGCGGTCACCGCGGCCGTGGTCTCGTCGTCCGGCACCTGGAAGACACCGAAGCCGAGCTGCGGCATTTCGACGCCGTTGTTGAGCGTGACGGTGGGAACTGCGGTCATGGTGAATGCGTTTCCTTTGTTCTCGTATCAGCCGGTGGTGTGGGAGGAACGCGCCGGCGGGGCGTCGGCACGGCCGGGCGCGGTCCTGCGAGGGAGCGGCTCAGTGCTGGGCGGACGGCACGTTCTCGCGGATCTCGGGCGCCGGGGCGCCCCGGTGGGACGGCGGGGTGCGCCGGTCGAGGAAGGCGGCAAGGAACGACAGCAGCAGCGCGGTCCCGGAGAGCAGGGCGCCGACCCAGTTGGGGGAGGTGTAGCCCAGTCCGGCGTCGATGACGATGCCGCCGAGCCAGGCGGCCAGCGCGTTGCCGAGGTTGAAGGCGCCGATGTTGGCGGCGGACGCCAGGGTGGGGGCGGCGGACGCCTGGTCGAGCACCCACTTCTGCAGCGGCGGCACGGTGGCGAAGCCCAGCGCGCCGATGAGCGTCAGGGTGACGGCCGCGGAGAACTTGTCGTGGGCGGTCGCCGTGAACAGCAGCAGGACGAGGGCGAGGGCGCCGAGCGAGACGAACAGCATGGGCATCAGCGCCTTGTCGGCGAACCGTCCGCCGAGCAGGTTGCCCGCGAACATGCCGACGCCGAACAGGACGAGCAGCCAGGTGACCGCGCCCGCGGAGTAGTCGGCGACCTCGGTCATCATCGGCGCGACGTAGGTGATCGCGGCGAACACGCCGCCGTATCCGAGGACCGTCATCGCCATGGCCAGCCACACCTGGACGTTGCGGAAGGCGGCGAACTCGGACCGGACGTCGGCCCCCTCGGGCCTGCCGGTCTCGGGCACCAGCCCGGCCACGCCGAGCAGCCCGACCACGCCGAGCGACGCGACGATGGCGAAGGTGACCCGCCAGCCCGCGGCCTGCCCGATGTGGGTGCCGAGCGGGACGCCGACGATGTTCGCGATGGTGAGCCCCGTGAACATCAGCGAGATGGCGGAGGCCCGCTTGTGCGGGGCGACCAGGTCGGCGGCGACCACCGAGCCGATGCCGAAGAAGGCGCCGTGGGTGAGCGAGGCGATGATGCGGCCGAGCAGCATGACGCCGAAGACGGGGGCGGCGGCCGAGAGCGCGTTGCCGACCACGAAGAGCCCCATCAGCAGGATGAGCATCTTCTTGCGGGACACCTTGGTGCCCATCACGGTCAGCAGCGGCGCGCCGAAGACGACGCCGAGCGCGTAGCCGGTCACCAGCCAGCCGGCGGTGGGGATCGAGACGTCGAAGGTGTCCGCGACCTGGGGCAGCACCCCCATGATCACGAATTCGGTGGTGCCGATCCCGAAGGCCCCGATGGCCAGGGCCAGCAGCGCGAGAGGCATGCTCCGAACCCTTCATATGGTTGCATGAGGACGTAACGAGCGCACACAATATTTGCATACGCGGGTTAAATGCAACCGACTGGATCGGGCGGGTCTCGAACTCGGTCGCCCCTGCCTCGCGCTCGGCAAGCCCCTGTGTCCGGGCGGTGGTGCCGTCCAGGGGCCTCGGAAGGCCGCCTGTCAGAGTGGGCGAGATCGCAAGCTCCGTGACGGTGCGGAGAGCGTGCAGAGGTGTCCGCCGGACGTGATCGTGCAGGCCGCCTCGTCGCTCCCGCGCTGCTCGGCCGCCGATCTGCCGTTCGTCGGGTGGTGTCGACGTCGCGCGGCGCTGCGGCCAGGGCGCCTTGACGCCTCGAATCAGTTGCGCACGCCATCTATTGCTCAAGCCGATAGCCATCGTATGGTTCTATTGGGCGCATGAAAGCGATCGTGCTGGAGCGGTACGGCCGACCTGAGGACCTGAAGCTGGTCGACCGTCCGGAGCCCAAGGTGGCGCCCGGGGAGGTGCTCGTCCGCGTGATGGCCGCCGGGGTGAACCCGGTGGACTGGAAGCTCGGAGAGGGGCGGCTCGACCCGATCATGGAGACGCACTTCCCCCTGATCCCCGGCTGGGACGTGGCCGGGGTCGTCGAGCGGGTGGGGTACGACGTCGGCGAATTCGAGCCCGGCGACGAGGTGTTCGGGTACATCCGCAAGGACCATGTCCAGCTCGGCGCCTACGCCGAGCTGGTGTCCGCGCATGTCCGCATGCTGGCGCGCAAACCGGCGTCGCTCACCTGGGAGCAGGCGGCGGGCGTGCCGCTCGCCGGTCTGACGGCCCATCAGGCCATCCGGCGCGTCGGCGTCCGAGCGGGCGAGACCGTCCTGGTGCATGCCGCGGCGGGCGGAGTGGGCTCGCTCGGCGTGCAGATCGCCGTGGCGCTCGGCGCCCGGGTCATCGGGACCGCGAGCGAACGCAACCACGACTTCCTGCGCGGTCTCGGCGCCGAGCCCGTCGCCTACGGGGACGGGCTGGTCGACCGCATCCGCGCGGCGGCTCCCGACGGTGTCGACGCGGCACTCGACTTCGTCGGCGACGGCGCGGTGGAGATCTCCCAGCAGGTGCTGAAGCGGCGCGACCGGGTGGCGTCCATCGCCGACCGTGAAGCGAAGGAGAAGGGCGGGCACTACGTGTGGGTGCGCCCCGACAGCGCCGGCCTTGCGGAGCTGGCCGCCCTCGCCGACGACGGAAAGCTCACGGTGCACGTCGACCGCGTGTTCCCGCTCGCCGAGGCCGCGGAGGCGTGGCGCCTCAGCCGCGCCGGACACACCCGCGGCAAGCTCGTGCTGTCGGTCGGCGGCCGCTGAACGCGCCTCCCGCCGTCTCATCGACCTCCGCCGGGGACCGTGGTCGAAGGGCCGCGGATCCCTGGCGGCGCACCGAGTCCGTCCCGCCCCGAGCACCGTGCCGCTCGGCGACCCGTCGAACGGCGGCCTCCCTTATCGCTCCGCAGGCCGGATGCGCGGCGCGCCACCTTACGTATCGCCGATCGGACGTGTTGACCGCATGCGGGCATGAAGATGTGTTAGCCGCGGGACGGTGAATTTCCGAATGACTCGTCCCGCCGTCCATGCCTCCTGGGGCGCCAGTAGGGGCGGCGCCTCAGGCGGTTGCGTACAGGGTCTTCACGGCTTGGACCAGCGGAGCCAGTTCGGGGTTCTGCGCGGCCTCGTCGAGCGCCTCCTGCAGGGCCGCCTCGCTGGTCGGGCGCGCCTCGGCGAGGAGCTTGGCCCCGGCCTCGCTGACGTCGGTGTAGATGCCGCGCCGGTCGGTCGGGCACAGGTAACGGGACAGCAGGCCGCGGTCCTCCAGGCGGGTGACCAGCCGCGTGGTGGCGCTCTGGCTGAGGGCGACGGCGTCGGCCACCTGCTTCATCTGCAGGTGGCCGCCGGGGCCGTTGTGCTGCCGGCTGAGGACGTCGAGCAGCGAGTACTCGCGCACGCTCAGCCCGTGCTTGGACTGGAGGGCGTGCTCGATGTGGGCCTCGATCTTCGCGTGGAACAGGGACAGCGTGCGCCAGCCCTGCGCGAGCGCGGCGGGCGCCGGGTCTGGGGTGGTCATGGGGCCTGTTCCTCCGTCCCGTGTCACGCCCCCAGGATAGGGCATGACCGAAACAGTCGGCGGCCGCATATATGCAGCGTTTGCAAGTATTGTCGGCCCTTCATTTCGCGTTCTCGAGGGGGCCGATGCCGCCGCGCGCATTGCTCCGGATGCATTTCGCATTTCGCGACGAGACGGCCGCACGAGAACGCACCTGCGTCCTTTCCACCCTGCCGGGCTCAGCACGCCTACGGCGTCCGCGTGCGGGTGCGGCGCGGGTCAGGGCTCGATGAGGCCGGTGCGGATGGCGTAGCGGGTCAGTTCCAGGCGGTCCTTCAAGCCGAGTTTGGCCAGGATGTTGGCGCGGTGCCGTTCGACCGTCTTGACGCTGATGACCAGGGTGTCGGCGATCTCCTTGGAGGAGTGGCCCTCGGCGACGAGTTTGACGATCTCCTCCTCGCGCGGGGTGAGCACGCTGTCGGGCATCTGCCCGGCCTGGGCGTGGTCGAGGTAGGTGCGGATCAGGGTGCTGACCGCCCCCGGGTACAGGAACGGCTCGCCGCGCATCGCCGCGCGGCAGGCGGCGATCAGGTCCCGGTCGGCCAGGGACTTGAGCACGTAGCCGGCGGCGCCGGCCTTGAGCGCCTCGAACAGGTACTGCTCGTTGTCGTGCATGGTGAGGATGAGGACGCGCAGGTCGGGGTGCAGGCGGGTCAGCTCCCGGGCGGCCTGCAGGCCGGTCATCCTCGGCATCGCCACGTCCAGGATGGCCAGGTCGACCTCCACCCGCTGCCCGGCGGTGCCCTGCAGCAGAGCGATCGCCTCGGCGCCGTCCCCCGCCTCGGCGACGACCTGCAGGTCCGGCTCGTTGTCCAGGATGAGGCGGACGCCGCGGCGCACCAGGGCGTGGTCGTCGGCCAGCAGGATGCGGGTCGTGGACGGGGCGTGCGAAGCCGAGGCGGCGGTCATCGGGTTTCCTCGCCGGGACGTGGACGGACGGAGCGGTCCTGGCCGGTGGCGGGGCCGGTGAGCACCGACTCCGCGGAGGGCGGATCGGCCGGCGTCTGCGCGGCGGGCACGTGGAGGGTGAGCCTCGTGCCGCCCTCGGGCCGCGTCTGCAGATGCAGAGTGCCGCCCACCAGCAGAGCGCGTTCGCGCATGCCCTGGATCCCCGCGCCCTCCGGGGCGCCGTTGATGCCCTTGCCGTCGTCGTCCACGCGCAGCACCACGCCGCCGTCGCCCGACGCGTCGGCGGGCGACAGGTCGAGCTCGACGGCGGTGGCGCCCGAATGGCGGGCGGCGTTGGTCAGGGCCTCCTGGGCGATGCGGTAGATCACCAGTTCGACCTGAGGGCTCAGCCGCGGCAGGTCAGGGTGCAGGCGGCGGCGCACCCGCATGGTGGTGTGGGTGTCGAACTGCGCGGTCAGCGCGGCGAGCGCGCTGGCCAGGCCCAGGTCCTCCAGCACGTCGGGGCGCAGCCTGCGCGCGACCCGGCGCACCTCGTCCAGGCAGTGCCGGGTGGTCTCCTGGGCGCAGCGCAGCTCCTCGCGCAGCGGCTCGGGGGCGCGGTCGGTGAGCCGTTTGATGTCCAGCAGCAGGGCGGTCAGGCTCTGGCCGATCTCGTCGTGCAGCTCCCGGGCGATGCGGCGGCGCTCGTCCTCCTGCGCCGACAGGGCGCGGGCGCTGCTGGCGCTGCGCTCGGTCTCCAGCCGCTGCAGCATCTGGTTGAAGGTGTTGATCAGCGTGGCGATCTCACGGCTGCCGGTGACGGGCAGCCGCTGGCCGGGACGCAGCAGGTCGACGGTGTTCATCAGGCGGGTCAGCCGCTCCAGGGGCGCCAGCCCCCAGCGCAGCAGGACGGCGTTGGCGGTCAGCAGCGAGGCCAGCCCCGCCAGCAGCACGAGCGCCTCGGTCAGCCGGATCGGCACCGACACCGTCCACGGCCCGATCATCAACAGGATGGTGGCGACCGTTCCCACCAGCGTGTTGAGCCAGAACACCCGCCAGAACAGCCGCACTGATGGCACGCCCCCTTCGTCACCGATAAGCGCTCCGCACGCCGGTCGCAGGGCCCTCCGACTACGGTAGGCGCATCCTCTGAGCCCGCGGCGTGCGAGGACGCCCTACAACCATCGTGCCGCGTCCGAGGCCGGAGTTCGATCCGGGACGGCACCCATGCCGTCCGGTTTCGAGGCTGTCGTGAGGTGGGAATACAGCGTCCACCGACGGCGAATGGGTGGTGCCACCGATGGTGGCCGCGGCCGTGATCGCCCATGGTGGAGAAGAACCCAGGGAGACGCCACATCTCCTGCCCGATCCCGTGTCACCGGCGGCCGGACGCCCAGACCCGTGGCCGTCCGCCGGTGACACGGTCGAGCGGGGACGAGGGAAGCACACTGCGGCACCCGGGCCGGGCCGAAGGGAGTCTGTTGGGATGACGGCGAGCGGCGCCGTGCGCGGCACGGTCGGCGGTCCGCCGCCGCGCCCCGCGTCCGCCGGGCGCGGCCCGGAGAACGCGGCCGCCCGCCAGGCCCGCGAGCGGCTGGAGCGGCAGCGCCGCACCCGCACCGCGCAACTGTTGATCATCGAGCACGAGGCCGAGAAGCGCTTCGGCCGGAACGCGCGGGAGTCGGTCCTGGCGAGGTGCGACACGCTGCGGCTGACGCTGCGGGAGATCGAGGCCGCCCTGGGCCGGGTGGACGCGGGCACCTACGGACGCTGCGAAGACTGCGGCGAGCCGATCGGCCGGGCCCGCCTGGAGATCCTGCCTTATGCGCGCCGCTGCGTGATGTGCCAGCAGCGGCGGCGACAGCCCGGGCCCTGAGCGGGAACGGCGTCGTCCCCTTCCCGGTGTCCGTCCGGCGCCGATGTCCGATCAAGGTGGTGTGCATGTCTCTCACCCGTCCCCAGGCACGCGACCCGAGGCGACCGGTCCGCAACGGCGGTGCGGCCGCGGCGGCGGGAACGCGGGCGCGACCGCCGCGTCGGAGACTCTGCCGACCTGTTCACAACGGAGTGGACGATGGCTCGTGATCTGACGAACTGCGACCTGCTGAACGGTGATCTCCTTGGCCGGTTGACGCTGCCGCTCACCGGCTGGACCGCCCGCCTCCACCAGGACGGCGGCCGGCCGTCCCGGCTGGTGGTGGACCCGGGAGGCGGCTCGCCGCTGACGTACCCGCTGCTCGCGCAGGCGGGACAGGGGCAGCCGCTGCTCGGCGCCCACGCGGTCCGGCTCTCCCGCCCGTTCGGCCCGTCGGCCGTCGGCACGGTCACCCTGGCCTACGGGGTGATCTACGACGACTCGGTGGAGCCGGTCTTCGTCCGGTACCGGCCGTGGCGGCGCGCCCGCCTGCAGAAGGTCCGTCCGGAGACGCTGGCGGGTCATGTCTGGCTGGCCGAACTGGCCGGGCGCTTCGACGAGGTCCGGGTCACCGCGGCCGGACGCGTGGCCATCCGGCTGCTGTGAGGGAAGGCCGCCGGGCCCGGGCGGCTCCTGTGAACCCGTGCGCGGTCAGTTCGGGTTCCCCGGGCCCGGCGGCGCTCCAGGATCCCGTCCAGGGGGTGACGGGATCCGGCTCATGTTGGCGGCGCCGTACCGTGCCGGACGGCGCGCCCCGGTGAGGCCGCGGCGCGGCGGCGGGTCTTTCCGTGAACGGCCAGCGGGCCTTCATCCTGAGATCGCACGCCGTCCGGAAGACCGACGCCCGTCCGCCATGGCCGCGGCCTGGACACGTCAGCGGGTGCCGCGCCCCTGGCAGCGCACGCAGTAACGCACGTAAGGCAGGATCTCCAGCCGCCCGGCCGGGATCGTCTGCCCGCAGCCCTCGCACCTGCCGTAGGTGCCCTCCTCGAGCCGGCGCAGCGCATCGTCGATCTCCGCCAGGCTGTGCCGCAGGTTGTCCATGCGGGTGTAGTCGGACGCCTCCACCTGCTCCAGCGGAGTCTGCTCGACCGCCTTCTCCAGTACGGCCAGCTGCGCGGCGCGGCTGCGCTGCTCCTCCTCCAGGCGCCGCCGCACCTCCCGCGCCGCCGCGTCGTCCAGTGCACGCGCGCCGGCGCCGTCGTCCACGTTCGTGGTCATCGCCCGTCGAATCCTTCCCGCACGACTGGCAGGCTCCGGCCCCATGGACAAAGGGCCGGACCACACCGGACCGCCCCCGCCTCCGTCTGGAAAGCCGGGAAAGTCCGATGGTGGGCACGGCTGCCATCCCGTGATTCGCCTGCCTCCACCATGGGCGAAGGACGCGTCTCGGCACATCGGGCCTGACCCCCATTTCCATCCGGGGGAGCCCTGTAGAACACCTCGAGGGCGTACATGCGGACACCTGAACCGGTGTGGCAGCCGGGAGCGCGTCAGCGGCGCGGCCGGGCCGCGATGGGCGGCCCAGTCCTGTGCGGCCGCTGCATGGCCTGGGGCCAGTCCTCGCCAGGCCGACGGTCGGCCTGGCTGGTGTGCATGTTCAGTGCGGCCGCGGCGAATGCGTCGATGGCCGAGCGTGGTCAGTGCCGACGATCGACAGGAACACCACGATCCCTCGGTCAGTGCGGGATGCCGTCGATGATCGCCCTTGCCCCTTTACGGGCGAGCGTCGCCGCCACGTACGCCCCCAGCTCGGGGGCGCGGTCGGGGGTGTCCCACTCGTGCGCGTACGCGAACGCGGCGCCCTCGCGCGAGAACACCATCCCGATCAGGGACAGCTGTCCGTCGGGCGTGGTCGTGCAGTGCCCGGCGACCGGGGAGTTGCAGTGGCCTTGCAGCCCGTGGAGCATTGTGCGCTCGGCGGTCGCATGCACGCGGGTGGCCGGGTCGTCGAGCAGCCGCGCGAGTTCGACCGCGG
>NZ_BCQU01000129.1:0-15042 GCF_001552235.1 Actinomadura rubrobrunea NBRC 15275
CCTGCGCCTGCGGGCCGCCGCGGCCGCCGCGCGCGGTCCGGCCTGCGGACGGCGGCCGTGATGGCGGTGACCGTGACCGCGCTGCCCGCCGCGGCGCTCACGCTGCCCGACGCCGGCCAGGGCGTGCTCGACGCCGCCCGCGACGAGCTGGGCCTGGACGACGCCGGCACCGTCGGGCTGGTGCGCGCCGTCGGCGCCACGCTGCCCGCGCTGCTGGTCGCCGTGCCGGCGGCCGCCGTGGCCGTCCGCCGCCTGCCCGCGCGCGCCGTGCTGCTGGCCGGGCTGCTCTGCCTGCTGGGCGGGCTGGTCGCGAGCCGGTACGCGGACTCGGTCCCGTCCGTCGCGGCGGCCCGCGCGGCGCAGGGCGTCGGCGCCGGCGTCACGCTGCCCGCCACGCTCGTCCTGGTGCTGGAGCGCCGCCGCGCCCTGCCGGTCGCGCTGTGGGCGGGGACGCTCGCGGCGGTGCTCCTGGCCGCCCTGCCCGCGGCGCTGCGCGCCGCGCCGCGTCCCGACCCCGCCACCGGCGCCGTCGAATGGCGGACGGCGTTCGCCCCGTACCCGCAGGCGGCGGCGCTGGCGCTGGGGGCCGCGCTGCTCTTCCTGCTCGTGGGGGGCGCCGCCCCGGCGGGCGGACTGCCCGCCGCGCGGACCGCCGAGCGGGGGCAGCTGCTGCTCCCCGCGGTCCCGGCGGCCGGCCTCGGCTTCCTCGCCCTGGTGGCCGCTCACGGGTGGTCGCCCGGCGGGCAGCTGGTCGTCGCGGGCGCCGCGGTCGCGACGCTGGTCGGCCTGGCTGTCGTCGGCAGCCGCGACGCCATCGTCGGCAGCCCGCTGGGCTGCGCGGTCGTCATGGTCGCCGTGGGCCTGCTGGCGTACCCGGTGACCGGTCCGCTGTCCGGGCTGGCGCAGCGCGCCGCGGGGGAGGGCGCCGTCCCGTCGGCGCTGCCGTTCGCGGCGGCCGCCTGCGCCGCCGTGGCGGGGGCGCTGTGCACCGTCCGCCTGTCGCGGGAGGGCGCCCAGGGGGCGGTCCTCGGCGGCTTCGGGCTGGTGGTCATCGCCGTCCTGCTCACCCTGGCCGCGAACGGCACCGGGGACCGCTGGACGCTCACGGCGTGCCTGGTCCCGCTGGGCGCGGGACTGGGCACGGCGCTGGCCGCGTCCATGCGCGAGGCGACCGCCGGAGCCGCGCTGTACGGGCTGGCGCTGTGCCCGCCCGCACTGCTCAGCGGGCAGCTCATCGCGCTGTCGCTGCAGGCGGGCCACTGGCAGCGGACGCATCCGCAATCGGCGGCGCAGCAGCTGCAGGCGCTGACCGCCGGATACCGCGCCTGGCTGGTCGCCGCCGGGGTCCTCACCGTCGCCCTGGCCGCCGTCAGCCGGCGGGCCTCGTCCGGAGCGACGAGGCGAGTGTGACGGTCAGGACCTCGGGGAGAGCGGCGTCCCCCTGCGCGGTGTGCGGGGCGACGCGCGTCCGCCCGGGGACGGGACCGCGACGGTTCCAGAGGGCGGGGACCGGTAAGCTTCGCGCGAAGCAGTGGTGTGCAGGCCCGTGAGGCCCGGCCCCCCTTCGCGAGGACGCCCGCGACACGGCGTCCCCACCCCAATCCGCATGCATGAGGAGTGAACCACTCGTGTCCGAGCGCACTCTTGTCCTGGTCAAGCCCGACGGCGTCCGCCGCGGAGTCATCGGCGAGGTCATCTCGCGCATCGAGCGCAAGGGCCTGAAGATCGTGGCGATGGACCTGCGCACGCTGCCGCGGGAGACGGCCGAGGCGCACTACCAGGAGCACGCCGCCAAGCCGTTCTTCGGCGAGCTGGTGGACTTCATCACCGGCGGGCCGCTGGTGGCGATGGTGGTCGAGGGGCCGCGCGCGGTCGAGGCGTTCCGCGCGCTGGCCGGCGCGACCGACCCGGTGAAGGCCGCGCCCGGCACCATCCGCGGCGACTTCGCCCTGGAGATCGGCGAGAACATCGTGCACGGCTCCGACTCGCCCGAGTCGGCCGAGCGGGAGATCAAGCTGTTCTTCCCCGACCTGGGCTGAACGCCCCGGACGGGGTCGTCGGGGCCACGCCGACACGCGCGGGCCGGGGATCACCCGGCCCGCGTTCGCTTTAACGATAACTGCCTGCTCGACGCCGGTTTTTTGATCGACTCGCGGCGCTGGGGTGCCTGCCTGGCCCCGCTTCGTCGCGTTACGATAGGGACGCCGCTCTAGACGCCCGCCGACTATCGAAGGGCTCCCTTTCTTCATGGGTAACAAGCTGTCGTTTCTCGGCCGTGACATGGCGGTCGACCTTGGGACCGCCAACACTCTGGTATACGTGCGCGGGCGCGGCATCGTCCTGAACGAACCGTCCGTGGTCGCCATCAACACCAATACCGGCAAGATCGTGGCGGTGGGCATCGAGGCGAAACGGATGATCGGCCGCACCCCGGGCAACATCGTCGCGGTGCGTCCGCTCAAGGACGGCGTGATCGCCGACTTCGACGTCACCGAGCGGATGCTGCGCTACTTCATCCAGAAGGTGCACAAGCGCCGGCACTTCGCCAAGCCCCGCATCGTGGTGGCGGTGCCGAGCGGCATCACCGGGGTGGAGCAGCGCGCCGTCAAGGAGGCCGGCTACCAGGCCGGCGCCCGGCGGGTCTACATCATCGAGGAGCCGATGGCCGCCGCGATCGGCGCGGGCCTGCCGGTGTACGAGCCGACCGGCAACATGGTGGTCGACATCGGCGGCGGCACCACCGAGGTCGCCATCATCTCGCTGGGCGGCATCGTGACCAGCCAGTCGGTCCGGGTCGGCGGCGACGAGCTGGACCAGGCGATCATCTCCTTCTCCAAGAAGGAGTACTCGCTGATGCTCGGCGAGCGCACCGCCGAGGAGATCAAGATGGCGATCGGGTCGGCGCACCCGGGCGGCGAGGACGAGCCGCACGCCGAGATCCGCGGACGCGACCTGGTCAGCGGCCTGCCCAAGACCGTGGTGATCTCCGCGGAGGAGGTGCGGCGCGCCATCGAGGAGCCGGTCAACGCCATCGTCGACGCGGTCAAGACCACCCTCGACAAGTGCCCGCCCGAGCTGTCGGGCGACATCATGGACCGCGGCATCGCCCTCACCGGCGGCGGCGCCCTGCTCAAGCACCTCGACGAGCGGCTGCGCGAGGAGACCGGGATGCCCATCCATCTGGTGGACAACCCGCTCGACTCGGTGGTGCTGGGCACCGGCAAGTGCGTGGAGGACTTCGAGTCGCTGCGCCAGGTGCTGGTCCCCGAACCGCGTCACTGAGCGGGGCGCGCGAGTTCCGTGTGGGGGGACGACGCCCCCCACACCCCCCGCGAGACGGAAACGGGAGGTCGGTGGGTGAAGGACACCCGGCGGACCCGTTGGGTCCTCGGCGTGCTGCTGGCGGTCGCGCTGACCATGATCACAGTGGACTACCGCGGCGGGCAGCGTTCCCCGCTGGCGGGCCTGCGCGCGCTGGGCGCGGCGGTGTTCGGCCCGGTGGAGCGGGCCTCGGCGTCGGTGGTGCGGCCGGTCGGCAACACCGTCGACGCGATCACCGACGCGCCCGGGGAGCGCCGCCGCGCCGACCGGCTGGAGCGCGAGAACCAGCGGCTGCGCGAGCAGCTGCGCGCCGGCCGCCTCGACGCCTCCCGGTACGAGCAGCTGCACCGGCTGCTCGGCTCCGCGGGCATCGGCGGCTACAAGATCGTGGCGGCGCAGGTGATCTCGGCCGGGCAGGGCTTCGAGGAGACCGTCACCATCGACGTCGGCAGCCGCGACGGCGTGCGCCGCGACATGACGGTGATGAGCGCCGACGGCCTGGTCGGACGGGTCACCCGGGTCGGTCCGGCCACCTCCACGGTGCTGCTGGCCACCGACGTGACCTCCTCGGTCGGCGCCCGCCTGGAGGACAGCCGCGAGATCGGGATCGTCCAGGGGCGGGGCCGCCGCGGCCTCAGCGCGGGCGACGACGCGCCGCTGAAGTTCCAGATGCTCAACGCCAACGCCCCGCTGCGCCCCGGGCAGCGGCTGGTGACCCTCGGCTCGCAGGGCGAACGCCCCTACGTGCCGGGCGTGCCGATCGGGACGGTCGAACGCATCGACAAGCCCGAGGGCGGCCTGACCCGCACCGCCTATGTGCGTCCGTTCGTGCGGTTCAGCAGCCTGGACGTGGTCGCGGTGGTGGTCGCGCCGCCCAAGACCGACCCGCGCGACGCGGTGCTGCCGCCCAAGCCGAAGCCCACGCCGACGCCCACCCCCACGTCCACGTCCACCGCGACGCCGTTCGCGACGCGCGGCGGGACCCCCGGCGGGACGCCGACCCCGCTCGCCTCGCCGGGAGCCGACCCGACGGACGCCGAGAGCACCCCGGGCCGGCGCGGCGGCGAGGAGCCGTCGCGCCGGCCCGGGGTGGACCCGTCCGCCACGACCACCTCGGAGGGGTGACGTGGTGCGCGCACCCATGCCCGGCCAGTCCGAGCCGTCGACGACCGGACGGGGCGTCATCGCCGCCCTGGTCATCGCCGTCGCGCTGATCCTTCAGGTGTCGGTGGCCAACCGGCTGCCGCTGCCCGGCGACGTGACGCCGGATCTGGTGCTGCTGGCGGTGGTGGCGCTGGCGCTCGTCAACGGCTCGCTCACCGGAGTGGTCGCCGGGTTCTGCGCCGGGCTCGCCGCCGACATCATCCCGCCCGCCGACCACACCCTCGGCCGGTACGCCCTGGTGTACTGCCTGATCGGATACGTGTGCGGGATGGCCGCCGCCGAGCTGGACCGGCAGACGTTCGTGCCGTTCATGGCCGTGGCCGTCGGCGCGCTGGCCGGGACGGTGCTGTACGCGCTGACCGGCATGCTGCTGGCCGACCCGCGCGCCGCGTGGGAGGTGGCGGCGCGGATCGTGCCGCTGCAGGTGTTCTATGACGTGCTGGCGAGTCCGTTCGTCGTGTGGGCGGTGCTGCGGGTGACCCGCCGCTACGAGCGGCCCGACCGCGGCCGCGACCGGTTCGCGGTGCCCGCCGCCGCCCGCTACCGCGCGATGTCGGGGCGGGGCGGCGGGCTGTGAACACGCGCACGCACTTCCGGCTGATGGTCCTGTACGTCCTGGTGGCGGCCATGCTGCTGGTGCTGATGGGCCGCCTGTGGACGATGCAGGTGCTCGACGGGGAGCGCTACCGGCAGGTCGCCGCGCAGAACCGCACCCGCGACATCGTGGTGCCCGCCATCCGCGGCATGATCCTGGACGACAAGGGCCGCCCGCTGGTGCGCAACCGGACCGCGCTGGTGGTGTCGGTGGACCGCACGACGCTGATGCGGCAGAAGGACCGGGGCGAGGCGGTGCTCAAGCGGCTCGCCGGGGTGCTCGGCATCACCTACGACGAGCTGCAGAAGCGGATCCGGCTGTGCGCGCCCGGCATCCGGCGCCCCTGCTGGCCGGGCTCGCCGTTCCAGCCGATCCCGGTGGACGACCGCGTCGACCCCAAGCGGGCGCTGCAGATCATGGAGCGGCAGGAGGAGTTCCCCGGCGTGACGGCGCAGTTCCAGGCCGTCCGCGAGTACCCCGAGCCGGAGGGCGCCAACGCCGCGCAGGCCCTCGGCTACCTGCAGCCGATCACCCAGGAGGAGCTGGACAAGCGCAAGGGCATCAAGGTCACCGGCTACAGCGGGGTCGACCTGGTCGGCCGGGACGGCCTGGAGGCCGCCTACGACGCCGACCTGCGCGGCCGTCCGGGCGTGCGGCGGGTGCTGGTGGACAGCCAGGGCCGGGTCACCGGCACCGCGTTCGAGCGGCCCGCCGAGCCCGGCGGGCACCTGGTCACCAGCATCGACGCCAAGGTGCAGGGCGCGGCCGAGCGGGCGCTGCGCAACGCGATGAAGAGCGCCCGCTCGCAGGGCCACCCGGCCGACGCGGCCGCCGCCGTGGTGCTGGACGTGCAGACCGGCAAGGTGGTGGCGCTGGCGAGCCTGCCCACCTACGACCCGTCCGTGTGGACCGGCGGCATCTCCCAGGAGGAGTACGACGCGCTGCTCGGCAAGAAGCGGGGCGAGCCGCTGATCTCCCGCGCCACCCAGGGCCAGTTCGCGCCCGGCTCCACGTTCAAGATCTCCTCGTTGGCCGCGGCGGTGGCCGACGGCTACCCCCTCAACGGCATCTATCCGTGCCCGGGCTCGTACAACGTGGGCAGCCGCGCCTTCCGCAACTTCGAGGGGCAGGGGCACGGCGACATGAACCTGCACAGGGCGCTGGTGGTGTCCTGCGACACGATCTTCTACAAGTTCGCCTACGAGCAGTGGCTGCGCGACGGCGGCATGAAGCCGCGCGCCCACCCCAAGGACCCGATGGTCGCCATGGCGCGCAAGTGGGGGTTCGGCAGCCGCACCGGCATCGACCTGCCCGGCGAGAGCACCGGGCGCATCCCCGACCGGGGGTGGAAGCGCCGCTACTGGGAGGCCACCCGTGAGGCCTCCTGCAAGGCCGCCAAGCAGGGCTACCCGAACCTGGAGCGCACCGATCCCGGGCGCGCCGCGTACCTGAAGGCGATCGCCGCGGAGAACTGCGCCGAGGGCTACGTGTGGCGGGCCGGCGACGCCGCGAACTTCTCCGTCGGACAGGGCGACGTGCTGGTGACGCCGCTGCAGCTGGCCCGCGCGTACGCCGCGGTCGCCAACGGCGGACGGCTCGTCACGCCGCACCTGGGCGTGGCCGTGGTCCGCTCGGACGGCTCGGTCGTCCGCCGCATCCCCACGCCGCCGTCCAAGAAGCTCGACGTCGACCGCAAGGTGCTGGAGTACATGCGCAAGGCGCTGGCCGACGTCACCAAGGAGGGCACCGCGGCCGGGGCCTTCAGCGGCTTCGACCTCAAGAAGGTGCACGTGGCGGGCAAGACCGGCACCGCGGAGGTCTACGGCAAGCACGACACCTCCTGGTTCGCCTCCTTCGCCCCGGTGGACAAGCCCCGGTTCGCGGTGGTGGCGATGATCTCGCAGGGCGGCACGGGCGCCTCGGCCGCCGCGCCCGCCGTCCGGGAGATCTACGAGGCGATCTACGGGCTGAAGAAGGGCGCCAAGCCCGCGCTGGAGGACGGCGAGCTGCCCAAGGAGCTGCCCAAGCCCCCCGTGGGGTCGGGCGTGATCGGCGCGGGCTCCGACGCGCAGCCGAGCGCCGCCCCGACCGCGTCCCCGGAGGCGTCGCTCGACGCGGCGCCCGACGGGTCGCCCGAGGCGTCGCCGGACGGCGCGCCCAACACCGTGCTGACCGACGGGCCGGAGCTGCCGCCGAGCACCGCGCCGCGGACCGAGGCGACCGGCGCGTCGCCGAGGACGGCGCGATGATCGGCGGATTGGGCTCGGGCGGCGCCGGGGCGGGCCTGGGCACGGTCGAGGGGTACGGCGACCGCACCGTGTGGCGGCGCCGCCTCGCGGGCCTGCGCCGCCTCGACTGGATGCTGGTGCTGGCCGTGGTGGCGCTGTCGGTGCTCGGCGCGCTGCTGGTGCGGTCGGCCACGGTGCCGCTGCTGACCGAGCAGGGCAAGGATCCCGAGAGCTTCTTCCACCGGCACCTGTTCAACCTGATGATCGGGTTCGTGCTGGGCGGCGTGGTGGCGCTGCTGGACTACCGGCTGCTGCGCGCGTACGCGCCGATCCTGTACGTGCTGTCCTGCGTCGGCCTGGTCGCGGTGCTGTCCCCGCTGGGCGAGACAATCAACGGGTCGCACTCGTGGATCGTGCTCGGCGGCGGGTTCCAGGTGCAGCCGTCGGAGTTCGCCAAGGTGGGCCTGGTGGTGCTGCTGGCGATGCTGCTCGGCGAGCCGCGCGACGGCGAGGTCGGCCCCGGCCACAAGGACATCCTGTGGGCGCTGGGACTGGCGGGGCTGCCCGCGGCGTTGGTCATGGGCCAGCCCGACCTGGGCACGACGCTGGTGTTCGGCGCGGTGGTGCTGGGCATGCTGGCGATCTCCGGGGTGCGCAAGCGCTGGCTGGCCGGGCTGGTCGGCGGCGGGGTGCTGGCCGCGTTCCTGGTGTTCTTCTTCGGGCTGCTCAAGCCGTACCAGGTCGCCCGGTTCACCGCCTTCCTGGACCCCTCGCACGACCCGCGCGGCGCGGGGTACAACGCCCAGCAGGCCAAGATCGCCGTGGGGTCGGGCGGCGTGTTCGGCAAGGGCCTGTTCCACGGCGAGCAGACCGGCGGCCACTTCGTCCCCGAGCAGCAGACCGACTTCATCTTCACCGTGGCCGGCGAGGAGCTCGGCTTCATCGGGGCGGGCGCGATCGTCGTGCTGCTCGGCGTGGTGCTGTGGCGGGCCCTGCGCATCGCCACCCAGGCCGCCGACCTGTTCGGCACGCTGGTGGCCAGCGGGGTGGTGTGCTGGCTGGCGTTCCAGTCGTTCGAGAACATCGGCATGACGCTGGGCATCATGCCGATCACCGGCCTGCCGCTGCCGTTCGTGTCCTACGGCGGCTCGGCCACGTTCGCCAACATGATCGCTCTGGGGCTGCTGCAGGCCGTCCACCTGAGACGCAACCCCTTCGATTAGCGGACCGGCGCCGCGTCACGGGCCGGTAGGCTGAAAAACCTGCGAACACAAGCCTGATCCCGCGTCCGCGTCATCGGAGGGGCACCGTCATGCCGGTCGAGTCGATCTTCCCGCGTCTGGAGCCGCTGCTCCCGCGCGTGCAGAAGCCGATTCAGTACGTGGGCGGCGAGCTGAACTCGCAGGTCAAGGACTGGGACGAGGCCGAGGTGCGCTGGGCGCTGATGTACCCGGACGCCTACGAGGTGGGGCTGCCCAACCAGGGCGTGCAGATCCTCTACGAGCTGCTCAACGAGCAGGAGGGCGTGCTCGCCGAGCGCACCTACTCGGTGTGGCCGGACCTGGAGAAGCTGATGCGCGAGCACGGCGTCCCCCAGTTCACCGTGGACGCGCACCGCCCGGTCGCCGCGTTCGACCTGCTGGGCGTGAGCTTCCCGACCGAGCTCGGCTACACCAACCTGCTGACCGCGCTGGACCTGGCGGGCATTCCGCTGGAGGCGGCCGAGCGCGGCGACGAGCACCCGATCGTGATCGCGGGCGGGCACGCCGCGTTCAACCCCGAGCCGATCGCCGACTTCCTCGACGCGGCCGTGCTCGGCGACGGCGAGGAGGTCGTCCTGGCGATCACCGAGGTGGTCCGGGAGTGGAAGGCCGAGGGCCGTCCCGGCGGCCGCGACGAGCTGCTGCTGCGGCTGGCGTCGTCCGGCGGCGTGTACGTGCCGAAGTTCTACGACGTCACCTACCTGCCGGACGGCCGGATCCAGCGGGTGGCGCCCAACCGGCCGGGCGTGCCGTGGCGGATCGCCAAGCACACCGTCATGGACCTGGACGAGTGGCCGTACCCGCGCAAGCCGCTGGTGCCGCTCGCCGAGACCGTGCACGAGCGCTACAGCGTGGAGATCTTCCGCGGCTGCACCCGCGGCTGCCGGTTCTGCCAGGCCGGCATGATCACCCGCCCGGTGCGCGAGCGGTCGATCACCACCATCGGCGAGATGGTGCGGACCGGCCTGGAGGAGAGCGGGTTCTCCGAGGTGGGGCTGCTCAGCCTGTCCAGCGCCGACCACAGCGAGATCGGCGAGATCACCAAGGGGCTGGCCGACCGGTACGAGGGCACCAACACCTCGCTGTCGCTGCCGTCGACCCGCGTGGACGCGTTCAACGTCACGCTCGCCAACGAGCTGTCGCGCAACGGCCGGCGGACCGGTCTGACGTTCGCGCCCGAGGGCGGCTCGGAGCGGATGCGCAAGGTGATCAACAAGATGGTCACCGAGGAGGACCTCATCCGCACGGTGACCACCGCGTACGAGAACGGCTGGCGGCAGGTCAAGCTGTACTTCATGTGCGGGCTGCCGACCGAGGAGGACGAGGACGTCCTGGCCATCGCCGACATGGCCCGCCGGGTGATCCAGGCGGGCCGGGAGGCCACCGGCCGCCGCGACATCCGCTGCACCGTCTCGATCGGCGCGTTCGTGCCCAAGCCGCACACCCCGTTCCAGTGGGCCGCGCAGTGCGACCACGAGACGGTCGACCGGCGCCTGCACGCCCTGCGCGAAACGCTGCGCAAGGACAAGGAGTACGGCCGGGCGATCGGCCTGCGCTACCACGAGGGCAAGCCGTCGATCATCGAGGGCCTGCTGTCGCGCGGCGACCGCCGGGTCGGCAAGGTCATCCGCGCGGTCTGGGAGGACGGCGGCCGCTTCGACGGGTGGAGCGAGCACTTCTCCTACGACCGCTGGGTGGCCTGCGCCGAGAAGGCCCTGGCGGACGAGCCGGTCGACATCGACTGGTACACCACCCGCGAACGCGACGAGGTCGAGGTGCTGCCCTGGGACCACCTCGACGCGGGCCTGGACCGCGAGTGGCTGTGGCAGGACTGGCAGGACGCCCTCGACGAGACCGAGGTCGAGGACTGCCGCTGGACTCCCTGCTACGACTGCGGCGTCTGCCCCACCATGGGCACCGAGATCCAGATCGGTCCCACCGGCCGCAAGCTCCTCCCGCTCACCGTCGTCTGACGGGCCGCGGGGCGTGCGCGCCCGGGCGCCGTCCGGCCCCGCCGGGACGCGGCGTCCGGGCGCGAACCGCCGGGCTCCGGCGCTGAGACGGCGCGGGAAGGCAGCGGTCAGGCCGCCCGGAGGGCCGGTAGGCGGATGTCGGCGGCCGGCGCGGGCGAAAGAGGGGGCCAGGGGCCCGTACTCTATAGGTAGACGTTTTCGACTCGAAGCGAGTAGGAAGGACTGGAGCCCTGGCACCCCAGCCGGAGGGTCCCGCGCCGGCCCCCGTGGTCCAGCGTCTGCGCGTGCGGTACGCCAAGCGCGGCAGGATGCGGTTCACCAGCCACCGCGACATCTCCCGGGCCGTGGAACGCGCCGTGCGGCGCGCCGGGATCCCTGTCGCGTTCAGCGCGGGATTCACCCCGCACCCGAAGATCTCGTACGCGGGTGCGGCGGCGACCGGGGTGGCCAGTGAGGCCGAATACCTCGAACTCGGGCTGACCGAGACCCGCGACCCTGCGCGGGTCCGCAGCGATCTGGACGCCGCCCTGCCCGTCGGCTTGGACGTCCTCGACGTCGTGGAGGCCCGGCCGCAGGCCCACACGGGGGAGGCGCAGGCCGCCAAGCCCGCCGCGCTGGCCGACCGGCTGGAGGCGTCGCTGTGGCAGGTGCGGCTGGACGGCGTCGACGCCGAGGCCGCCGCGAAGGCCGTCGACGCCTTCGTCGCCGCCGACCGGATCGAGGTGGAGCGCCTCACCAAGAAGGGACGGCGCCTGTTCGACGTGCGCGCCGCCGTGTCCGCCTGCGAGCTGGACCGGCGCGCCTCGGCGGCGGCGGATGCCCCTTGTGCGATACTTCGAATGGTTGTTCGGCATACCACACCCGCCGTACGACCCGACGACATCCTCGCCGGACTGCACCAGGTCGCCGACCTCGCGCCGCCGTCACCGCCGTTGGTGACCAGGCTGGCGCAGGGCCCGCTGGACGCACGCACCGGTGAGCTCGCGGATCCGCTGGATCCCGACCGGGAGACCGTGGCCCCGTCCGGCGACGAAGCCGTGACGGCCCATGGCCCTGCGCGCTCGCAGAGCGCGGAGCCCGCGAGCGCGGATGCCGTCAGCGCCCGCTCGTAGGACCGAAGCCGTGCCGCACCACGGAACCGGTTCGCAGGGGACGGCGGGCGCGCCCCCGACGACTTCGTCGCCGCCGCCGGATCGCGGTCCGGAGGCGACGACGCCGATGGACTGACGGAGAGAGCTCCCGTGCGGCGCACCGGAGCGCACCGCCCAGGAGGCGGAGCGCGGGGTCGCGCCCGGGAGCCTGACGGGAGTTGCCCGCATGTTGGAAAACGAAGCCGATCCGGCCACGGCCGGAGGCGCAGATAGCACGACCGCATCCCCGGACCCCGCCGCCGGCGCCCCGCGGCGCCCGCGACGCCGGGCCGCCAGCCGCCCCGCCGGCCCGCCCCCCGAGGACGACGCCCCTGCCGTGATCACCGTGTCGCCCAAGCCGTCCGGCACCGCGACACGCGACGGGGAGGAGCCCTCGCCCGCCGCCGAGGCCGCTGAGACGCCCACGGAGACGCCCGCCGAGCCGCCTGCCGAGCCGCCTGCCGAGACGGCGGCCGCCGAGGAGGCGCCCGCAGAGCCCTCCGCCGACGCACCGGCCGCATCCGCGACGGAACCGCCCGCCGAGCCTTCCGCCGAGGCGCCGACCGATGCGGCCGCCGAGGAGCCGGCCGAGGAGCCGGCCGAGGAGCCGGCCGAGGAGAAGACCGAGGAGAAGACCGAGGAGAAGGCCGCGTCCCACGCGAGGGCCGCGCGGTCGCGCGCCGCGACCGCCGACGCCGACGACGAGCCCGCTCCGCGCCGGACGCGCCGCCGTACCGCGGCCGCCGCGCCGCGGCCCGAGCCCGAGCGGGAGCCGGAGGCCGCCGCCGAGGAGGAGACCGAACCCGAGTCCGGAGGCGAGCCCGAGACGCGGCCCCAGGCCGAGACCCGGCCGGCCGCGCCCGCCACGGCGGTGCCGATGATCCCGCCCGTCCCCGCGGTGCCGGCCGCGCCCGGGGAGGGCGCCGGGGCCGAGCCCGTCACCTCGACGGCGATCCCCACGGTGACCTTCCAGCCGCCCATGGTGGTGTTCCAGCCGCCGCAGCCGGTCCCCGTCGCCCCCGCGTCCGACGAGACGGCGGGCGACGTCGACGCCGTCCGCGACGAGGAGGCGGTCGACCGCGACGACGAGGAGGACGCGACCGACCGTCCCACGCGGCGGCGCCGCCGCCGGGGCGGGCGCGGCCGCGGCCGCGGCAAGGAGGCCGCCGAGGAGGAGGCGTCCGCCGAGGGCGAGGCCGAGGCCGCCGACCAGCAGCCGAAGGACGGCGAGGCCAAGGACGCCAAGCCCGCCGCCGAGGAGCAGGACGAGGCGCGCAAGGCCGAGGACGGCGCCGAGAACGGAGCGAACGGCACGGCCGGGACGACGGCCGCGACGGGGACCACGGGCACCGGCAGCAGCAGCAGCCGCCGCCGTCGCCGCCGCCGTCGCCGCTCCGGGAGCGGGGAGGAGCCCGTCCCGGCGCCCGACGACCCGCCCAACACGGTCGTCCACGTCCGCGACTCGCGGCCCGCCGCCGACGCCCGCCCGGCCGTCGAGGACGAGGTGCAGGCGGTGCGCGGCTCGACCCGGCTGGAGGCCAAGAAGCAGCGCCGCCGGGAGGGCCGCGAGCAGGGCCGCCGCCGCCCGCCGGTGATCACCGAGGCGGAGTTCCTGGCCCGCCGCGAGTCGGTGGAGCGGGTCATGGTGATCCGCCAGGAGGGCGAGCGCACCCAGATCGCGATCCTCGAGGACAACGTCCTCGTCGAGCACTACGTCAACCGCGCCACGCACCAGTCGTACGTGGGCAACGTGTACCTCGGCAAGGTGCAGAACGTGCTGCCGTCGATGGAGGCGGCGTTCGTCGACATCGGCAAGGGCCGCAACGCGGTGCTGTACGCCGGCGAGGTGAACTGGGACGTGGCGGGCCTGGAGGGCCAGCCGCGCCGCATCGAGTCGGCGCTCAAGTCCGGCCAGTCGGTGCTGGTGCAGGTCACCAAGGACCCGGTGGGGCACAAGGGCGCCCGGCTGACCAGCCAGATCTCGCTGCCCGGCCGCTACCTGGTGTACGTGCCGGACGGCTCGATGACCGGCATCAGCCGCAAGCTGCCCGACAAGGAGCGCAGCCGCCTCAAGCAGATCCTCAAGAAGATCATGCCGGACAACGCCGGGGTGATCGTCCGGACCGCCGCCGAGGGCGCCACCGAGGAGGAGCTGTCCCGGGACGTGTCGCGCCTGGCCGCCCAGTGGGAGAACATCCAGAAGCAGGTCAAGACGGCCACCGCGCCGTCCCTGCTGTACGGGGAGCCGGACCTGACCATCCGGGTGGTCCGCGACATCTTCAACGAGGACTTCAGCAAGCTGGTGGTGTCCGGCGACGAGGCGTGGGAGACCGTCTCGGAGTACGTGCGGTACGTCGCGCCGCACCTGGCCGACCGGCTGGAGCGGTGGACCGGCCCCGCCGACGTGATGTCGGTGTTCCGCATCGACGAGCAGATCGCCAAGGCGCTGGACCGCAAGGTGTGGCTGCCCAGCGGCGGCTCGCTGGTCATCGACCGCACCGAGGCGATGACCGTGATCGACGTCAACACCGGCAAGTTCACCGGCCAGGGCGGCAACCTGGAGGAGACGGTCACCCGCAACAACCTGGAGGCGGCCGAGGAGATCGTGCGCCAGCTGCGGCTGCGCGACATCGGCGGCATCGTGGTGATCGACTTCATCGACATGGTGCTGGAGAGCAACCGCGAGCTGGTGCTGCGCCGCCTGGTGGAGTGCCTGTCGCGGGACCGTACCAAGCACCAGGTCGCCGAGGTCACCTCGCTGGGGCTGGTGCAGATGACGCGCAAGCGGGTCGGCCAGGGCCTGCTGGAGGCGTTCTCGGAGACCTGCGAGTGCTGCAACGGCCG
Organism: Actinomadura rubrobrunea NBRC 15275; assembly: GCF_001552235.1. Taxonomy (NCBI): domain Bacteria; kingdom Bacillati; phylum Actinomycetota; class Actinomycetes; order Streptosporangiales; family Thermomonosporaceae; genus Actinomadura; species Actinomadura viridilutea. Next base: position 14,518 of record NZ_BCQU01000129.1, read on the forward strand.
CGGCATCCACGTCCAGCTCACGCCGGTGGAGCCCAAGCCGGACAAGGCGTCCGGCGGCCGCCGCCGCAAGCGCAAGGGCGACGTCGAGAGGGCCGTCGAGGAGAAGCTGGCGCAGCACGAGGCGGCCAAGGCGGAGGCCGCGAAGGCCGAGGCCGCGAAGGCGGACGCCGCCGCGTCCGATGCCGCCGCGTCCGATGCCGCCGCCTCCGACACTGCCAAGCCGGACGCCGCCACGGCGGATGCCGCCAAGCCGGACGCCGCGACGGCGGATGCCGCCAAGCCGGACGGGCCGCAGGCGGCGGAGGCCGCGGCCGGCGGCGAGGCCGGCGAGCGGCAGCCGGCCAAGAAGCGCCGGTCCGGCCGCGGCGGCAAGAGCGCGGCGGCCAAGGCCGAGGAGGGGACCGAGACCGCGGCCGTCTCCGAGGCCGCGTCCGGAGCCGAGGGCGACGCCGCCTCCGCGACCGCGTCCGGCCAGGGGGACGCCGCCGAGGCGGCGGCGCGGACGGCCGAGGCCGTCCCGGGCGC
>NZ_BCQU01000130.1:0-14785 GCF_001552235.1 Actinomadura rubrobrunea NBRC 15275
GGGCCGAGCCGGAGCCGCCGGCCGAGGCGGCGGCGCGCCGGAAGGGCCGCCGGTCGGACGCGGCGCCCGAGGAGCCGTCCCGCGACGCCTCCCGGAACGGCGCCGGGCGCGCCCGCGGCGGCGCGCGGCGCAAGTGGCACGTGCGCAAGCTGGACTCGGCGTCGGAGCCGCAGTCGTGACGGCGGGGCTGCGCGACGAGGCCGTGGACGTCGCGTACGCCCTGGGGTGGACGGTCGTCCGCAAGATGCCCGAACGCGCGGCGCGCGCCATGTTCACGGCCATCGCGGACCGCGCCTGGCGGCAGCGCGGCGAGGGCGTGCGGCAGCTGGAGAAGAACCTGTGCCGCGTCCTCGGCAAGCGGGCCGTGGACCCGGAGGTGCGGGCGCTCAGCAGGAAGGTGATGCGCTCGTACTTCCGGTACTGGCTGGAGGTCTTCCGGCTGCCCGAGTACGACCGCGACCGCGTCGTCGGCCGCACCCGGGTCGAGGGCGAGGAGCAGATGCTCGCCGTGCTGGAGTCGGGCCGCGGCGTGATCCTCGCCCTGCCGCACATGGGCAACTACGAAGCGGCGGGGGCGTGGCTGGCGCACCACGGCCACCGGTTCACCACCGTCGCCGAACGCCTCAAGCCCGAGTCGCTCTTCGACCGCTTCGTCGCCTTCCGCGAGAGCCTGGGCATGGAGGTGCTGGCCCACCGGGGCGCGTCGGCGTTCGGCCGGCTGGCGCAGCGGCTGCGCGCGGGCGGGCTGGTCTGCCTGGTCGTCGACCGCGACCTCACCAACACGGGGGTCGAGGTGGAGTTCTTCGGCGCCGCCGCGCGGATGCCCGCGGTGACCGCCGCGCTGGCCCTGCAGACGGGCGCCGCGCTGTTCCCGGTGACCCTGTGGTACGAAGGCGAGTACTGGGCGGCCCGTGTGCACGAGGAGATCCCGGTGCCCGAGGAAGGGGACAGGCGCAGCAAGATCCAGACCATGACGCAGCGGCTGGCGCGGGTGTTCGAGGCGGGCATCGCCGCCCACCCCGAGGACTGGCACATGCTGCAGAAGGTGTGGGTCGAGGATTTCGCCGACGCGGCAGGCCGCTCCGCCGGGGAGGGCGCCCGGTGAGGATCGGCATCGTCTGCCCGTACACCTGGAACGTCCCGGGCGGCGTGCAGCAGCACATCCGCGACCTGGCCGAGGCGCTCATCGGCTTCGGCCACCACGTGTCGGTCATCACGCCCGCCGACGACGACGCGGCCCTGCCGCCGTACGCGGTGTCGGCCGGACGCGCCGTGCCCGTGCCCTACAACGGTTCGGTCGCGCGGCTGGCGTTCGGGTTCCGGTCGGCGGGCCGGGTGCGGCGGTGGATCAACGAGGGCGCCTTCGACGTGCTGCACGTGCACGAGCCCGCCGCGCCGTCGCTGAGCATCCTGGCGTGCTGGGCGGCCGACGGCCCGATCGTCGGCACCTTCCACGCCTCCTACGAGCGGTCGCGGGTGGTGTCGGTGACCGCGCCGATCCTGCAGAGCGCCCTGGAGAAGATCACCGGGCGGATCGCGGTGTCGGAGGCGGCCCGCAAGACCCTCGTGGAGCATCTGGGCGGCGACGCGGTGCTGATCCCCAACGGGGTCGCCACCGAGCGGTACGCGATGGCCGAGCCGCTGCCGGGCTGGCGGCCGGGCCGCTCCGACGGCGTCCAGACCCTGGGCTTTCTGGGCCGCATGGACGAGCCGCGCAAGGGCCTGCCCGTCCTGCTGCGCGCATTCGAGATCCTCGGCCGGCAGCGGCCCGGCCTGCGGCTGCTGCTGGCCGGCCCCGGCGACGCCGCCGAGGCCCTGGCCAAGGTGCCGCGCGACCTGCGCGACCGGGTGGTGACGCTGGGCATGGTCAGCGAAGAGGACAAGATCCGCGCCTATCACTCGGTGGACGTTTTCGTGGCGCCCAACACCGGCGGCGAGAGCTTCGGCATCGTGCTGGCCGAGGCGATGTCGGCGGGCGCGCCGATCGTGGCCAGCGACATCGAGGCGTTCGACCGGGTGCTGCTGGGCGGGCGCGCCGGGGCGCTGTTCCCCGTCGGCGACCACGAGGCCCTGGCCAAGGTCGCCGGGGAGCTGCTGGACGACGCGCCGCGGCGCAAGCAGCTGTCGGCCGAGGCGCGCGCGGCGGTGCGGCGGTACGACTGGTCGGCGGTGGCGCGCGACGTGCTGCGGGTGTACGAGACCGTCGCCCTGGACGGCGCGGGGGTCGTCGAGTCGTCCGGCGGCCGACGGGTGGGGACGTAAGGCGCGGCCGTGAGCTACGACTGGATCATCGACGTCCTGTTCTGGATCGCCGTCGTCTTCCTGGTCGGCGTGTACGTGTCGTGGCGGGCCACCCGCCTGGACCGCCTGCACGTGCGCGTGGAGACCGCCCGGGCGGCGCTGGACGCCGCGCTGGTGCGCCGCGCGGCGGTCGCCCTGGAGCTGGCGGCCTCGCGGCTGCTGGACCCGGCGACGAGCCTGCTGCTGGCGACGGCCGCGCACCAGGCCCGCACCGCCGACGCCGAGTCCCGCGAGTTCGCCGAGAGCGACCTGTCGCGGGCGCTGCGCGCCGTGGCCGACCAGCCGGAGTTCGCCGCGACCGTCGCGGCCGGCGACGAGGGCAAGGCCGTGCTGGAGGAGCTGGCCGGCGCCGCCGCCAAGGTCGTCTACGCGCGCCGCTTCTACAACGACGCCGTCGCCGCCGCGCGCGTCGCCCGCGGCAAGCTGCTCATCCGCGTGCTGCCGCTGGCGGGGAAGGCGCCGCTGCCGGACTTCTTCGAGATCGACGACGACCCGCCCCGGCTGTGACGCGGTCCGGCGGCGCGCGGGGCGAGCCGGGCGCCCGCGCCGTCCGTATCTCCCTGTGCGACATCTCCCTGTGCGACATCTCCCTGTGGACATCTCCCTGTGCGACGCGCCGTCCGACCGCGACTCGCATCCGCGCGGGTTCGCTACCCTCGGGCGGGTCGCAGGAGGAGGGTGACAACGTGCGTTCGGCAGGCGTCCGGGCGGTCGCGGGGCTGGCCTGCGCCGCCGTCCTCGGCGGCCTCGCGGCGGGCTGCTCCGGATCCGGAGGGCCCGAGAAGGCCGCGCCGCCCGCCGCGTCCGGCGGCCCGGGCGCCGGGAGCGGCTCGCCCGCCCCGGCGACCCACCCCTTCACCGGCGGCACGCGCGGGCTGCGCAACCCCGTGCTGGCCGTCAAGATCGAGAACACCCGCCCGGCGATGCCGCAGAGCGGCGTGGCCGCGGCCGACATCGTCTACGTCGAGCAGGTGGAGGGCGGCGAGACCCGGCTGATGGCGGTGTACTCCTCCCGGCTGCCGCGCCGCGTCGGCCCGGTGCGCAGCGCCCGCATCTCGGACCTGCACATCCTCCCGCAGTTCGGCAGGCCCGCGTTCGCGTTCTCGGGCGTGCAGAGCAAGATGAAGCCCTACATCAAGCGGGCGCCGGTGTACGACGTCTCGCAGGAGAACGGCGCGTCCGCCTACTACCGGGCCGGGCCCAAGCCGATCCCCTACAACCTGTACGCCGACCCGAGAGCCCTGCTCAAACTGGCCCCCGGCGCCGAGCCGCCGCGCGACATCGGGTTCCGCTTCGGCCCGCCTCCCCCCGGCGGCCGGCCGACCAAGACCTTCACCGCGAGGTGGCCGTCGGCGACCATGTCGTTCACCTGGTCGGCCAAAAGGAAGCGCTGGCTGTCGTCCTTCGACGGGCGCCTCAACGTGGGCGCCGAGGGCGGCGTCCTGGGCGGCAGCACCATCGTCGTCCAGTACGCCAAGACGACCCGGTCGAAGTTCCACGACTTCCTCGGCAGCTACACCCCGCTGATCCAGACCGTCGGGACGGGACGCGCGACGGTGCTGCGCGACGGCATGGCCTACGACGCGCGCTGGTCGCGGCCTTCCGAGACGCAGGGCACCACGTTCACCACCGCGGACGGCCGGCCGATGACGTTCGCCCCGGGCCAGGTGTGGGTGGTGCTGGTCAACGACGGCAAGCCCGTCATCCCCTAGCCCCCGCGCGGCGGACCCGGCAATCGGCAACGCGTAAGGCCGGGGGCCCGGAGATTGACGGTCTGGCAGGTCGTCGACCTGCTCGCGCACGCAATATCATGGAAAGGACTTGTCGTCCCTTAATGTGAGGATTGCCCGTGTCCACTTCCGACGTCGCCGCCGAGAACGCCGTCCCCCAGACCGGGACCGCCCGTGTCAAGCGCGGCATGGCGGAGATGCTCAAGGGCGGCGTGATCATGGACGTCGTCACGCCCGAGCAGGCGAAGATCGCCGAGGATGCGGGCGCGGTGGCGGTCATGGCCTTGGAGCGGGTGCCCGCCGACATCCGCGCCCAGGGCGGCGTCGCCCGGATGAGCGACCCCGACCTGATCGAGGCCATCATCGACGCGGTGTCCATCCCCGTCATGGCCAAGGCGCGCATCGGCCACTTCGTCGAGGCGCAGGTGCTGCAGGCCCTCGGCGTCGACTACATCGACGAGTCCGAGGTGCTCACCCCCGCCGACTACGAGCACCACATCGACAAGTGGGCGTTCACCGTCCCGTTCGTGTGCGGCGCCACCAACCTGGGCGAGGCGCTGCGCCGCATCACCGAGGGCGCCGCGATGATCCGCTCCAAGGGCGAGGCCGGCACCGGGGACGTCTCCAACGCCACCACCCACATGCGCCGCATCCGCGCCGAGATCAAGCGGCTGCAGTCGCTGCCCGAGGACGAGCTGTACCTGGCCGCCAAGGAGCTGCAGGCCCCCTACGAGCTGGTCAAGGAGGTCGCGGAGGCGGGCAAGCTGCCGGTCGTGCTGTTCACCGCCGGCGGCATCGCCACCCCCGCCGACGCCGCCATGATGATGCAGCTGGGCGCGGAGGGCGTGTTCGTCGGCTCGGGCATCTTCAAGTCCGGCGACCCGGCCAAGCGGGCCGAGGCGATCGTCAAGGCCACCACCTTCTACGACGACCCCGACGTGATCGCCAAGGTCTCGCGGGGCCTCGGCGAGCCCATGGTCGGCATCAACGTCGCCTCGCTCGGCGAGGACCAGAAGTACGCCGGCCGCGGCTGGTGACGGCCGCCGCGGGGGCGTGAGCGCGGCCCGCGCGACGCCCGGCGGAGGGGCCCGGGAATGTTCCCCGTCCCCCCTCCACACCGCGCCTAGGGAAGGTTTACGCTGGCCGCGCGGCCGGTTGGGGCGCTGCGACCCCGGGGCGGCTCCGGCCGTGGGAGGGGACGACGATGGCTTGGTCGGTCGCGCTCGCCTGCGCGAGCGCGGGGCAGCCCGCCGAGGTGTTCGGACCTGGCCTGCGGCCCGATCCGGTCGCGGCGGCTCGGCTGGCGCACGGGCTGTATCCGGCGGCGCGGCTGGTGGAGACCGGCGACACGGTGCTCGACTTCGCCCTGTGGCCCTACGAGGACGAGCTGTTCGTGGGCGCCTACGACCGGGCGCTGCTGCTGTGCGACCGGCGCCTGTTCGGCCTGGACGACGACGCCCGCCGCATCGCCGACTCGGTCGCCGCGGCCCTGCCGGGGGCGAGCTGCGGCGTGCTGGTCCTGCACAGCGTCATCTCCGGCTGCTGGTTCCGCTGGTACGAGGCGGGCGCGCTGCGCCGCGACGTCTTCGTCACCAGGGAGGACGGCGTGGTGGTCGACCAGGGCGACCGGCTCCCCGTCGAACGCCCCTTCTGGGCGGCCATCGACCAGGGCGCCCCGGACGTCCCGCTGCCGTTCGATCCCGAGGAGTTCGGCCTGGCGCTGGCCAGCAGCCACATGTTCGGCCGCGGCATCGCCGACCGCGGCGCCGACGGCTTCCTGCCCCTGGAGCTGCCCCTGCGGCGCTTCAAACTCTGCTGACCCGGCCCCGGAAGATCGGCGACGTCCGGGGCCGTCGCCGGAAACGGCTAGGGTTGGCTGTGACGCCCCGTGTGTCCACGCGCAACTCCCGGAAGGTTCATCGGTGACTGCTGTGCCCACCGTGCCGTCTGAGCCGACGATCGGCGTGCTCGCCCTGCAGGGCGACGTGCGCGAGCACGCGCGCGCCCTGGAGGCCGCCGGGGCGCGGACGCTCTCCGTCCGCCGCCCCGAGGAGCTGGAGCGCTGCGACGGCCTGGTGATCCCCGGCGGGGAGTCCACCGCCATGTGGCGCCTGGCCCGCGCCTTCGAGCTGCTGGAGCCGCTGCGCAAGCGGATCGAGGCGGGCATGCCCGCCTACGGGTCCTGCGCCGGGATGATCATGCTCGCGGACCGCATCTGCGACGGCGTCGAAGGGCAGGAGACGATCGGCGGCATCGACATGACCGTGCGGCGCAACGCCTTCGGCCGCCAGGTCGACTCGTTCGAGGCCCCCGTGCGGCTGGCGGGCATGGGCGACGCGCCCTACCACGCGGTGTTCATCCGGGCGCCCTGGGTGGAGTCGGTCGGCGACGGCGTGGAGGTGCTCGGCCGCGCCGAGAGCGGTCCGAACGCCGGTAGGATCGTCGCCGTCCGTCAGGGCCGCCTGATGGCGACCGCCTTTCACCCTGAGCTGACTGGCGACTTTCGCGTGCATCGCTACTTCGCCGACCTGGTGCGCCGGGCGGCGGCCGGGGGCGGGTCCCCCATGCGGGGGTCGGAACGAGCACTGTGAGCAGGAGGATCGACGGATGTCCGGCCATTCCAAGTGGGCGACGACCAAGCACAAGAAGGCCGTCCTGGATGCCAAGCGGGGCAAGCTCTTCGCCAAGCTGATCAAGAACATCGAGGTGGCGGCGCGCACCGGCGGCGGCGACCCCGACGCCAACCCGACGCTGTACGACGCCATCTACAAGGCGAAGAAGAACTCCGTCCCCAACGACAACATCGAGCGCGCCCGGCGCCGCGGCGCCGGCGAGGAGGCCGGCGGCGCCGACTGGCAGACGATCATGTACGAGGGGTACGCGCCCGGCGGCGTCGCCCTGCTCATCGAGTGCCTGACCGACAACCGCAACCGCGCCGCCGCCGAGGTGCGCACCGCGGTCACCCGCAACGGCGGCTCGATGGCCGACCCGGGCTCGGTGTCGTACCTGTTCAACCGCAAGGGCGTCATCATCGTCCCCAAGGCGGCCGCCACCGAGGACGACCTGATGCTGGCGGTGCTGGACGCCGGCGCCGAGGAGGTCAACGACCTCGGCGAGAACTTCGAGGTGGTCTGCGAGGCCGGCGACCTGATCGCGGTGCGCACCGCCCTGCAGGAGGCGGGCATCGACTACGAGTCCGCCGACACCAACTGGCTGCCCAGCGTCACCGTCCCGCTGGACGAGGAGACCGCCAAGAAGGTGTTCCGCCTGCTGGAGGCCCTCGAGGACTCCGACGACGTCCAGGAGGTCTTCGCCAACTTCGACGTCTCCGACGAGGTCATGGCCAAGGTCGGCGCCTGACCTCCGCCCTCGGCCGCGGCCGAGGGCGGGCGCCGCTCCCGGCCGCTCCTCGGCCCGGGCGGCCGCGCCCGGCCGCAGAAGGCACCGGCGACCGCCGGCCGTCCCGCCGCCCCTTGATCCCGCTCGCGTCCGGCCGCCCGGCGGCCGCGCGCGAGCGACACGGCGCCGCGGGTGCGCGAGGATGTCGGGGGCGTTCGGTACGGTGTCCGACGCCGAACAGACGATCGAAGGAGCGGCCGTGCGGGTGCTGGGAGTCGACCCCGGGCTCACCAGATGCGGGGTCGGCGCGGTGGACGGCGCGCCGGGCGCCCCGCTGACGCTGGTGACGGTGGACGTGATCCGCACCAGCGCCGACGACGACGTGCCGACCCGGCTGCTCGGCATCGAGGCCGGCATCGAGGCGCTGCTGGACGAGGTGCGGCCCGACGTCGTCGCCGTCGAGCGCGTGTTCTCCCAGCACAACGTGCGCACCGTCATGGGCACCGCGCAGGCGGCGGGCGTGGCGATGCTCGCCGCGGCCCGGCGCGGCCTGCCGGTCGCCCTGCACACCCCGAGCGAGGCCAAGGCGGCCGTCACCGGCAGCGGACGGGCCGACAAGGCCCAGGTGACCAAGATGGTGACGCGGCTGCTGCGGCTGGACGCCGCGCCCAGGCCCGCCGACGCGGCCGACGCGCTGGCCCTGGCGATCTGCCATGTGTGGCGCGGCGGCGCCCAGGCCCGGCTCGCCGCCGCCCGCCTGGCCGCCCGTCCCGGCGGCGCCGTCCCCGGCAGGAGCAGAGGAGGATTCGCGCAGTGATCGCGTTCGTCAGCGGCACGGTGGCGGCCGCCGGGCCGGACGCGGCCGTGATCGACGTGCACGGCGTGGGCCTGACGGTGCAGTGCACGCCCGCCACCCTGGCCGGGCTGCGGGTCGGCGAGCAGGTGCGGCTGCCGACCTCGCTGGTCGTCCGCGAGGACTCCCTGACGCTGTTCGGGTTCGCCGACGAGGACGAGCGCGCCGTGTTCGAGCTGCTGCAGACCGCCAGCGGCGTCGGGCCCCGGCTGGCGCTGGCGATGCTGGCCGTGCACTCTCCGGACGCCCTGCGCCGCGCCGTCGCCGCCGAGGACGTCGGCGCGCTGACCAAGGTCCCCGGCATCGGCAAGAAGGGCGCCCAGCGCATCGTGCTGGAACTGCGCGACCGCCTCGGCGCCCCCGCCGGCGGCGCCGCCGACGCGCCCGCCCCGGCCGGCGCCGAGCCGTGGCGCGAGCAGGTCCGGACCGGGCTGGTCAACCTGGGCTGGTCCGCCAAGGAGGCCGAGGCCGCGGTGGCCGCCGTCGCCGCCGACCTCGACGGCGGCGACCCGCCGCCCGTCTCCGCCCTCCTGAAGGCCGCCCTGAAGAAGCTGAGCAAGTGACCGTCCCCATGCCCCGTACCAGCCCCGCCCCGCCGCGGCCCGGCGCCCGCGGAGCCCTCCGCCCGGCCGCGCGCCCCTCCCGCGCCGACGCCGCGGCCGGCGGCGCGGCGGAAAGGAGCGGCCGATGAGCGCGGAGGAGCGGATCGTCTCGGCCGACGCCGAGGGGCCCGACGAGCAGGCCATCGAGGCGGCCCTGCGGCCCAAGCGGCTGGACGACTTCGTCGGGCAGAACCGGGTCCGCGAGCAGCTGTCGCTCGTGCTGCGCAGCGCGCTCAAGCGGGGCCGCACGCCCGACCACGTGCTGCTGTCGGGCGGCCCCGGCCTCGGCAAGACCACCCTCGCCATGATCATCGCGGCCGAGCTCGGCAAGCCGCTGCGCATCTCCTCCGGCCCGGCCATCGAACGCGCCGGCGACCTGGCCGCCGTGCTGTCCACCCTCTCCGAGGGGGAGGTGCTGTTCCTCGACGAGATCCACCGGCTGGCGCGTCCCGCCGAAGAGATGCTCTACATGGCGATGGAGGACTTCCGGGTGGACGTGGTCGTCGGCAAGGGCCCCGGCGCCACCGCGATCCCCCTGGACATCGCCCCCTTCACGCTCGTGGGCGCCACCACCCGGGCGGGCATGCTGCCCGGTCCGCTGCGCGACCGGTTCGGGTTCGTCGCGCACATGGACTTCTACGAGCCCGCCGAGCTGGAGGTGATCGTCAAGCGGTCGGCGCGGCTGCTCGGCGTGAAGATCACCGAGGAGGGGGCCGCCGAGGTGGCCGGGCGGTCCCGCGGCACCCCGCGCATCGCCAACCGGCTGCTGCGCCGCGTCCGCGACTACGCCGAGGTGCGCGCCGACGGCGTGATCACGCGGGAGCTGGCGCGGGACGCGCTGGCCCTGTACGAGGTGGACGAGCGCGGCCTGGACCGCCTCGACCGGGCCGTGCTCGAATCGCTGCTGCGCAAGTTCGGCGGGGGGCCCGTGGGCCTGTCGACGCTGGCGGTGTCGGTGGGGGAGGAGCCGGAGACGGTCGAGGTGGTGGCCGAACCGTTCCTGGTGAGGCAGGGGCTGCTGGCGCGCACCCCCCGCGGCCGCATCGCCACCCCCGCCGCCTGGGCCCACCTGGGCCTGACGCCCCCGCCCAACGCGCCGTTGGCGGGCACGCTGTTCGACCTGGACGACGGCGGCGACCAGGGAACGATGATCAAGTGATAACGGGTTGGGAACTTCCCGGCTGCGGCGCTCGTCACGTCGTTGCCGGGGTGTGACGTACTCTCTAGACTCCGGGACTTGGTCACCGCTCCAGCCGACGATCCTGCGGCGAGGCCGAATTCCGGCGACCGGCTGGCACAGCACATCGGAAGGATGCCCGAGCGAAGGGCAGCGACATGAACTTTGCAGCAGAGCAGAGCAGCAGCGGTGTCGTCAACCTGCTGCTGCTGCTCGCCATCCCCCTGGTCTTCTATTTCCTCCTGATCCGGCCGCAGAGCAAGCGGCGCAAGGAGCAGCTGCAGATGCAGAGCTCCTTGAAGCCCGGCGTGCGGGTGATGACGACCAGCGGCATGTTCGCCACCGTGACCGCGGTGGACGACGACGGCGTGGTCCTGGAGATCGCCCCCGGCGTCGAGGCCCGGTTCGTCAAGCAGGCCGTGATGCAGATCGTCTCCGAGGCCGAGGCCGAGGACGACGAGGAGCTCGGCGACGACCCCGAGGGCGGGGACGACGCCGACGAGCGCATCGACCTGTCCAAGGACGGCGACGCGGGCGCTCAGGACGCCGAGGCCGGCGACGGCGCGAAGGCCGAGGGCGAGGCCGACGAGGCGCCCAAGGCCAAGGCCGCCGGCAAGCCGTCGTCCTGACGCGTCCTCCGTCCCCCCCGGTCCGGCCGCCCGTCCGTCGCGCGGTCGTTCGGGCGGCCGGGGGGATGCGACGCTGCCGTCCGACGCCGTGCGGCGTACCACCGAAACGGGAAGAACACGATCATTGGCTCCGCCTCGTAGCAGCGCCTCCCGACCGGGGCGCACACTCCTCGGGCTGTTCGCGGTCATGGCGGCCCTGACCGGCGTGATGTTCCTCCAGGGCAGGCCCACCCCCAAGCTGGGGCTGGACCTCGCCGGCGGGACCACCGTCACGCTCACCGCCAGGACCGAAAGCGGCGAGACACCGCCCGCCGTCCAGATGAACCAGGCCGTCAAGATCATGACGCAGCGGGTCAACGGGCTGGGCGTGTCCGACGCCGAAGTCGCCAAGCAGGGCAACCGCAACATCGTCGTCAACGTCCCCGGTGAGGGCCAGGACCGCGTCGTCCAGCTCATCGGGACCACGGCCAAGCTGCAGTTCCGGAAGGTGTTCGCCATCGCCGACGGCAGGCCGTCGCGCGGGTCGGCCTCGCCGAGCCCCTCGCCCGGCGCGAGCGGCGGCGCCGCGCCGTCCGGCAGCCCGTCGGCGAGCCCGTCGGGCAAGGCCTCGTCCTCCGGCACCCCCTCGCCGCGCGGCAAGGCGGTGTCGCAGGCGCTGGCGGCGCCGTCGCCGTCGCCGTCCGCCTCGGCGAGCGGCGGCTCCTCGCCGTCCGCCTCGCCGTCGGCGCCGCCCGCCGACCTGCCCCTCGGGCAGGACTACAGCGGCATCGACGACAAGGCGGTGATCCAGCAGTTCGAGAAGCTGGACTGCTCGGGCCCCGACAAGCGCGCCCCCGGCGCCAACGACCCCAACCGCAAATGGGTGGCCGCCTGCGACCAGGACGGCCAGGCCAAGTACATCCTCGGCCCGGTGCGGGTGGAGGGCACCCAGGTCGACGACGCCAACGCCCTGCCGCCCGACCCCCAGCAGGGCCAGAGCAGCTGGACGGTGGCGCTCAAGTTCAAGTCGCAGGGCGCCCGCCAGTTCGGCCAGGTGACCAGCGAGGCCTACCAGGCCCCGGCGGGCTCCCCGCGGCGGCAGGTCGCGATCGTGCTGGACGGCCAGGTGATCTCCGCGCCCAGCATCGACAACGGCGCCATCACCGGCGGCACCGCCAGCATCTACGGGCCGCCGGAGAGCTTCACCCAGAGCTACGCCACCGACCTGGCCAACGTGCTCAAGTACGGCGCGCTGCCGCTGGAGTTCACCCAGAGCTCCATCGACGAGGTGTCGTCCACCCTCGGCTCCGACCAGCTGCGCGGCGGACTGATCGCGGGCGCGATCGGCCTGGCGCTGGTGGTGCTGTACTGCATGCTGTACTACCGGGGCCTCGGCCTGGTGGCGGTCGGCAGCCTGCTGGTCGCCTCGGCGATCACCTACGTGTCGGTGGTGATCCTGGGCGAGAACATGGGCTTCCGCCTGTCGCTGCCGCACATCATCGGTCTGATCGTCTCCATCGGCATCACCGCCGACTCGTTCATCGTCTACTTCGAGCGGCTGCGTGACGAGCTGCGCGCCGGACGCGCGCTCAGACCGTCGGTGGAGCCCGCCTGGCGCCGGGCCCGGCGCACCATCCTGGTGGCCGACGCGGTCACGTTCCTGGCGGCCGTGGTGCTGTACTTCCTGGCCGTCGGCGGGGTCCGCGGCTTCGCGTTCGCCATGGGCCTGACCACGCTGATCGACGTGGTGGTGGTGTTCTTCTTCACCAAGCCGCTGGTGACGCTGCTGGCGCGGCGGAAGTTCTTCCACCGCGGCCATCCGCTGTCGGGTCTCGACCCCAAGCGGCTGCGCAGGACGCAGGCCGCGGCCGCGGCCCGCCCGACCGGTCAGGAGGCGTGATGCTGGGGCTGCGCGCGATCGTTTCCCGGTTCTACAGCGGCGAGGTGAGCGCCGACATCGTCGGCCGCCCCAAGCTGTGGTACTCCCTGTCCGGCCTGCTGCTGGCGCTGTCCATCGCCGGCCTGGTGGTGCAGGGGCTGAACTTCGGCGTGGAGTTCCGCGGCGGGTCGGTGTTCACCTTCAACGCCCCCGCGCATTCCATCGAGGACGTGCGCGGGGCGGTGCGGGCCGGCGGCGCCCACCAGGCCATCGTGCAGAAGGCGGGCGGCGACTGGCGGGTCACCACCGAGAGCCTCAGCTCCCACGAGGTCAACGAGGTCAAGAAGAGCATCGCCGACGATCTGGGCGTGCCCGCCGACAAGGTCAGCACGCAGGTGGTCGGAGCGTCCTGGGGCGGTGAGATCTCGCAGAAGGCCTGGCAGGCCCTCGCCGTCTTCATGGTGCTGATCATCATCTATCTCAGCCTGGCGTTCGAATGGCGGATGGCGCTGGCCGCGCTGGTGGCGCTGCTGCACGACCTGGTGATCACCGCGGGCGTCTACGCCTGGTCCGGGTTCGAGGTCACCCCGGCGACGCTGCTGGGCTTCCTGACCATCCTGGGCTACTCGCTGTACGACGCGGTGGTGGTCTTCGACATGATCAAGGAGGTCACCCGGCCGCTCGGCCCGTCCTCCAAGATCACCTACAGCCAGGCGGCGAACCACGCGCTCGCCAGCACGCTGGTCCGCTCCCTCAACACCTCGTTCGTGGCGATCCTGCCGGTGGCGGCGATCCTGTTCATCGGCACCACGCTGTTCGGCGCCGGAACGCTCAAGGACCTGTCGCTCGCCCTGTTCGTCGGCATGATCGTCGGGACCTACTCGTCGATCTGCGTCGCCACGCCGCTGCTGGTGCAGCTCAAGGAGCGCGAGCCCCGGTACCGGCAGCTGCGGGAGAACATCGCCCGGCGCGAGGCCAGCGCCAAGCGGCAGGCCAAGTCCGTCCGGCCCCGGGCCGCGGTGGCGGCGGCCGGCGGACCGTCCGGCGGGTCCGGCGAGGCCGCGCCGGACGAGGCGGCGGACGACGACGCGGAGCCAGCCGGGGACGCGCCGACGTCCGTCACGGTGCGCAAGGTCGTCCAGCAGGGGCCGCGGCGGCAGCCCAGGCGCACCACCCGCCAGCGGCGCCGCGGCGGCAAGTGACCGCCCGACCGACGTGACGATCCGAGCGACCGCCTGATCCGAGACGGCGCCCGGCGCCGCCGGGCGCGGACCGAACCGAGACCGGCCGTGCGCGGACCTCGCCGGAGGCCCGCGCACGGCCGACGCGTGAGGGGAGCACCGCCAGTGGACCTCCACAAGCTGATCCACGAACGGATCCGCGACGTGCCCGACTACCCCAAGCCGGGCGTGCTGTTCAAGGACATCACCCCGCTGCTGGCCGACCACGTGGCGTTCGCCGGCGTGGTCGACGCGATCGTCAACCACCACGGCCGCGGCACCATCGACAAGATCGTCGGCATCGAGGCGCGCGGCTTCATCCTGGCCGCCCCGGTCGCCTACCACTTCGGCGCCGGGTTCGTTCCGGTGCGGAAAAAGGGAAAGCTGCCCTCGCGGACGTACGAGGAGACCTATGATCTCGAGTACGGGACCGAGACCATCGAGGTGCACGCCGACGCCTTCGGTCCCGGAGAACGGGTTCTGATCGTCGACGACGTCCTGGCCACCGGAGGCACCGCGCGCGCGGCCGCCGAGTTGGTGAGCCGGGCCGGTGCGCAGGTCGTGGGTGTTTCGGTGCTGCTGGAACTGTCCTTCCTGCGCGGCCGCGAACGGCTCGGAGACGTGGACGTGCACGCACTGGTCACGGTCTGACCTGCCCGATCAGCTGGTCAGGTACCGGACATGGGCGGATAGACTGGCGGGAATCAGGATCCGGTGGGACGGGGCGCCGCCCGCGCGGGCGGTACCGACGGGGACGGCGTCCACTGGACCGAGGAGGCTGGGTGCCAGGTGAGGTGGTATCGACCGACGCGGTGACCGACACCGCGGTGGAGCAGGCGGCCGCGGGCCGCCCCGCGGAGGGCGCCGCCCCCCGTGCCGCCGATGTCGGGGACGCCGGGGCCCGCGACGCGGCCGCCGAGACCCGCACCGGCGAACCGGCGGGCGAGACGGGCGCCGCCGCGACGGACCAGGGCGGCGCGCCCCGCTCCGACGCGCCCGCGACCGCGCCGGAGCGGCCGCGGACGGGCGGTTCCGGCCAGGCCGGACCGCCGGGCGCCTCCCCGGAGCAGTCCGCC
>NZ_BCQU01000131.1:0-14331 GCF_001552235.1 Actinomadura rubrobrunea NBRC 15275
CGCCTGGGTGGGGGCTGGACGCGGTGGAGATGTAGCGGCGGGTGGGGCGCTGCCGCGGAAGTGCTGGAAGTGGTGGTGAGGAGGTTGCGGGTGTTGGTGCGAGGGCTCCAGTCCGGTGCGGACGGCGTTTTGCGGGCGGTGCTGCCGTGCGGGAGGAGGGGTGACGGGATGGTCTGGAGAGGGGCTTTGGATCGGGATGGGCATTGTGCGAGGGGGCGGGGTGATCGGGGGAGTGGGGCGCTGTGGGTGGTGGCGCTGATGGCGGTTCTGTGGGCGTCGGCTGCGGCGGCCATGACCGTGGGCGGTGTGCGGGTGGCGCGGCATCGGGCGGATGCGGCCGCGGATCTGGCTGCGCTGGCAGCGGCCGCACGGGTCGCCGAAGGAACGCGGGAGGCCTGCAGGAGCGCTGGAAAGGTCGCACGGGAATTCGGTGGGCGCCTGTCGAAGTGCCAGGTGCGGGGGCGGGTCGTCGATGTGTCGGTGACACTGGCGGTGACAGGGGCGTGGGCGGTCGGTGACATGCGGGTCGTTTCGCGCGCCCGGGCTGGTCCCGCCGAGCCGGAAAGCGTACCCTTACCACACCTGGCTCGTTGAACAAGGCGTCAATAGCAGGCGGTGATCGTGCGCGCAGCGTGTCGCCGGCCGGGCAAGGCCATCGACGCCTCCGCATTGTCGCCGTACTGTGACGTGGGTTACCCGTTGGTACGTTACGCTGCCCTCAACCCCCCGGAATCACCAGACACGGCGGCCGTCGCGCAGCTCGACCGGTGGCCGGGCCGGGTTCGGCGGACGGAGCGACGTCGGCACATCGTCCGATGGAGGGATTGAAGCCGTGACCTGGACTCGCAGGATCGGTGCAGTCGCGCTCGCGGCACCCCTTGCGATGAGCGTCCCGATTCTCGCCACCGCCGCCCCGGCCAGCGCGGCCGGCGCGGGGATCACCAGCCCGGACGACGGCGCCGTGATCAGCAGCGGCGGCTCGGTCAAGGTCGCGGCCACCACCGAGTGGCTCAACGCGTGGCGGCTCGTGGTCGTCAGCCCCGGCGGCACCGAGCAGGTCGTGGCTTCCAAGGGCGCCCTGAGCAGCGCGGGCCTGAGCGGCACGGCCGATCTCGGCAACAACGGCCGCTACGAGGTGAGGCTTCAGGAGAACTTCCTGGGGTGGCACACCAAGGCCACCCGCAGCTTCGTCGCGCGAGTTCCGCCCGCCGCCCCTGGCGGCGTCTCGGCCAAGCTGTCGGGCAGCAAGATCACCGTTCGTTGGAACCGGGGCCTGGAGAGCGACCTCCTCGGGTACTCGATCAGTGCCGGGGCGGCGGGGTCCAAGAGCGGCTCGGTGGACGGGTTGTGCTCGGGGACGAGCTGCTCCACCACCTTCGCCGTGCCGTCCAGCGCGAGCGGGACGATTCCGGTGCGGGTGCGGGCCAGGCGCTCCGACGGTTCCGGCGGGTCGATCTACTCGAGCGCCGCGTCGGCCAGCGTGACCGTCAAGGGAAGCGGCGGCAGCGGTGGCGGCGGTTCGAGCGTCTCCCCGCCGTCCAGCTCTGTTCCGCCCACGGTGCCGAGCACCCCGCCGCCTGGGGCGGCGCCGCTGACGCCTTTCAACAACGCGTCACCGGTGACGCTGCCGCAGGTGCAGCCGGAGGGGGCGACTCCGGGACTGACGTACCCGGCGCCGCAGGTCGCCGACCAGAACCGGCCCAAGGCCCAGAACGTCGCGGCCTCCGACACCCTGCAGTGGGGCAAGAGCATCGCCACCGCCCTCATCCTGCTCCTGATCGCGGCGCACCTCGGCACCTGGACGCGGCGCATCCGCGTCGCCCACGCGGGGGTGAGCAGCCAGGGCACGGCGGCGCGCATCGCGCGGAGCGGGACCGGCCGCAAGCGCGTCATCAGGGCGCGTCAGCAGATCGCCCAGGCCGAGGCCGCCGCGCGAACCGCCGAGATCTCCTCCGCCGTCAAGGCCGCGCGGGGCGAGCGGGGCTCCAAGGCGGCCGCCGCGCCCTCGCGTCCCGGCGCGTCCCGTGCGGGACGCCGCCCGGCGACCCTCGGGGGAGGGAACAGCGGGGTGGTCGTCCGCATCGCCGAGCCGGCTCACCGAAGCGGCGCGCGCCACGGCGCGCGCAGGCGCCGCGGCGGACGTCGCAGGGCGAAGTGAGCGATCGCCGGGCGGACGGGAGCGTTCGCTCAGAAACTGGTGTCGGGCCACGACGGTTTCGGCAGTCGGTGCCGTACCGGTCGGGCTGATCGCGAAGGGATGGCGTCCGGAATGTGGGCGGTCTAGGCTCCCTTCCCAGCCGAGATCTCCCCGCTACGGAGAGGAGAACCCTCCGCATGACTTTCTTGGGGCTGCTGATCGTGGTCGCCGCCCTGGTGGTGGGGGCGGCCGTCATCGCGGACAACACCGGAGAGGCTGAGCTCACGGCGTTCGGGGAGGCCGTGCCGGGGGTCTCGTCCGTGTGGCAGGTGTTCGCGGCCGGGGCCGTCGTCGCCCTGGTGCTCATGCTGGGCGCGACGCTGGCGCTGGCCGGCATCAGGCGGGCCGTCCGGCTGCGGCGCGAGCTTCAGGAGCTGCGCGACGAGCACAAGGAGTCGATCCAGACGCTGGAGCTGGAGAAGCGGCGGCTCGAGCACGAGCTGGCGATCGCTCGGCGCAACGCGGCGGCGTCCCGGCCCGTGGAGGCGGCCGTCCGGCAGCCCTAGGCGGATCTGAGGACGGTCGTCACCGGGCGCGTCGCGGCGTGCCTGACGGCGACGGCGGTCAGGACGGCGACGGCCGCCAGTGTGGCGGGGATGACGGCGACCAGCCACACGATCGGGACCTGCCCGCTCGCCGAGGAAGCGTTCCCGGCGGCGCGGGCCGCCGCGTACACCAGAAGACCCAGCGGAACACCCGCCACCGCGGCCACGCCCGCGGGGATCAGATGGGCGGCGACGAGACCGCCGGTGACCTGGCGGGGCGTCGCGCCCAGAGCGCGGGCGAGCGCCGAGGTGCGCAGGGTGTCCAAGGACGTGGCCCACGCGGTCAGGACGGCGTTGACCGCGGCGAGCAGCAGCATCGTGACGGCCAGCACGAGGACGATCTGGCCGACCCGTTCGGTGACGGGGTTGCCCGCGCCCGGGACGAAGTCCGGTCCGGTGGCCTGACCGTCCTTGCGCGCGATGTCCCGGTTCATCGCCAGCGCGGCGACGGTCATCGCCACGGTGACGGCCGTGCTGAGCGCCGCCAGCACGGTCCGGCGAACGCGCCGTACGGCGATGCGCAGGCCCAGCAGCAGGGTGACCGGCAGGCCGGACGGCACTCCCAGACGGCGCGGCGGGCGCACCGGGTCGCGCAACGCGCGCGCCGTGGTGATGCGGGCGCCGCGAAGCGCCGGCACCGCGGTGGCCGTCGCCGTGACGCCGACCGCGAACAGCAGGACGGCGGCGACGAGGCCGGGCGTGGGAGCGGCCCCGCCGGTCGAGAGCAGGCCCGGGTTCGGCTCCGTGAGCAGAGGAGACACGGCCCAGCCCGCGAGCAGTCCCACGACGCCGGCGACGGCCGCGATCAGCAGGTGCTCCGCCAGCAGCGTGACGGCGACGACGGCGGGCGTCGCACCGGCCGCCTTCAGCAGACCCACGCGCCGTCCCTGCTCGGCGAGACGGCCGCCGACCAGCAGGGCGACGCACAGACCCGCAAGGATCGCCAGCACCCACGCACCGCTGACCAGCGCGCCGTCGGCCAGGCGGAGCTCCGCGGTGGCGTACGCGGCCAGGTCCTGCCACGGCCTGACGCCCTGGTGGCGGGCGGCGAAGGCGGGGGCGGCGGACGGGTCCGCCAGGCGCATCGGCATGGTCAGCCGGCGCGGCGAGGCGGAGGGCAGGCGGACGGCGTCGGCACGGGTCGTCCACACCAGGCCGGGCGCGGACGACGGGTACGGGGGCCGGCCGGTCGTGACGGCGATCCCGACGACGGGGAAACGCCGACCGGCCAAGGTGATCTCGTTTCCGGGCCGGACGCGCAGCGCGTCGGCGAACGCGCGCTCCACCACGACCGCGCCGGGGCGCAGCCACGTGCCCGAGGTGACGTACGGGCGGTCGATGCGGCTGGGGGCCACGTCGCGGCCCTGGACGACGGCGTTGACGGCGACGTCCCGAACACCGAGGCGCACCGACACGGTCGGGAACGGCCGTACGGCGTCGGTCACGCCTTCGGACCGCGCCAGGTCGCGGAGGACACGGGCCTCGGTGGCGACGGCCACGGCGTCTGGGCCCGCCGTCGCCGCGCGGGTGCGGTCCCAGGGATCGTCGGCGGCGTTGCCGACCAGCAGGCCGAGCGTCAGCGTCGTGGTGGTGGCCGCGATCGCCGCCAGGAGAAGCACCGCCTGGGCGGGGCGCCGGCGCAGGTCGCGCCAGGCCAGTCGGCATACCAGCAGGAGTCGTCCCATGTCACACCAGCCCGCTGATCGCGCCGAGGCCGAACCCGTGACCGGAGCCGAACCCGGAGTCGCGGCCCGAGCCGGAGCCGTCGCCATGGCCGAGACCGGGGGCATCGGGAAGCCCGAAGTCGTCGCCCAGGCCGGAACCGAGGCCGGAGTCGTCGTCGGTCGAGCCGTGGCGGATCGCGTAGCCGAAGCTCGGGTTTCCGCTGGGACGGCGGAGGATCGTCTCGTCGACGAAGGCGCCGTCCCGCATGGTGATCAGCCGGTCCGCGGCCGCGGCGATGCGGGAGTCGTGCGTGACGATCACCAGCGTGCGGCCCTCCGCGCGCAGGTCGTCGAACAGCCGCAGCACCTCGCTCGTGGCCGCGGTGTCGAGATTGCCGGTGGGCTCGTCGGCCAGCAGCAGGGCGGGATCGTTGACGAGGGCGCGCGCGACCGCGACCCGTTGGCGCTGCCCGCCCGACAGCATGGCGGGCAGGTGCCCGGCGCGGTCCGCGAGACCGACGCGTTCCAGCAGGGCGGTGGCGCGGCGGCGGGCGGCGCGCGGTGACGCCCCGGCCAGCAGGGCGGGCAGCTCGACGTTCTCCCGGGCGGTCAGCTCGTCCACCAGGTGGAACGCCTGGAACACGAAACCGATCGAACGGCGGCGCAGCCGCGCGGCCGCGGTCTCCGACAGCCTGTCGATGCGCTCGCCGCCGAGCCACAGCCAACCGCCGTCCGGACGGTCGAGCGCGCCGAGCAGGTGCAGCAGCGTGGACTTGCCGCAGCCGCTCGGGCCGATGATGCCGACCGCCTCGCCCGAGGCGACGTCGAGGTCGACCTCGTCGACGGCGCGGACCAGGCCGGTGCCCGTGCCGTAGTGCTTGCGCAGGCGGCTGGCGCGCAGGATCGGTTCCACGGTTCCTCATTTCTCCCGGTCGGCCCAGTGGGCGGCGCACGAGTCGAGCCAGCGCAGGTCGGCCTGCAGACGCAGGACGGCGCCCTCCAGCAGCAGCGCCGGGCCGGACCCGGGGGGCTGGGCGAGCGCGGCCCGCTGGACGTCCGCGAGCCGTCGCAGCAGTTCGCGCCGCTGGGCGTCGACGATGTCCACGGGGTCGGCCAACCCGGACCAGGCGGCCGCCACCAGCTTCAGATAAAAGTCGGTGGGCGCCGGACGGGACGCCCGGTCCACGTCCGCCAGCCAGCCGGCCACGCGTTCCTGACCGGCCGGGGTCAGCTCGTAGACCTTGCGGTCGGGCCGGTCGGTCTGGCCGACGACCCGCGCGCTGACCAGCCCGGCCTTTTCCAGACGCCGCAGCGTCACGTACACCTGCCCGGCGTTGAGCCCGTCGCCGAGAGGGCCGAGCGCTTCCTGCAGCCGGGCGCGCAGCTGGTACCCGTGCGCCGGCTCCTTGGCCAGCAATGCCAGCACCACGTCCTGCATCGGCCCCTCCCTAACGGTCAGCCATATAGTTAACGGTTAGCTATGGGAGGGTCAAGCGAGTCCTCAGATTCGCGCGAGCGGTCCTGTTACAGCTGGGGCCCGGCGACGCCGACCACAGGTCGATCCGGCGACTGCTCATCGCTCCGTACGTGCAGGCGAATCAGGACCACCATCCGGGCTCTGACACGCAGAGATGCAGCGGGCGAAGCGCGTAGGTGGTCGTATGGCCCGTCGCCTGGCAAGTGACGCACTCGGATGGACGCGGGAGGCGCGCAGGAGAGCGCAAGCTGAACAGCCAGATCGTCGGCTACGAACGTCGGACAGACATACACCGTCGGCGGGCCGTGCCCGCCTGTTCCGGATTCTGGCAGGCGGTCTACGGGCCCTGTTCCGGCGCCGGCAGCGTGAAGGCGTCTGGACGCGCATCCTGGCCGCCCCCGCAGGCCGGGCCGACGCGGCCGGGCTGATCAGGCCGACAGGTGAGCGTCGACTCCACCATCATGCCGCGGCGCACCAACACACCGCCGGGGCCCTGCGGCACGGTGCGCTGGGGCGCGAGCCGCCCGGTGGAACGGCTGCCGAGCCGGGCGACCACAGGCTGGGCCGCTCTCGCGGCGGGTTGTCGACCAAGGTGCATCTGCCCCTGCGAGCAGGGGCAGATGGTGTTGTCGCCGGTGGTGACCGCCGGTCAATGAGGGGATGCCCCGCGGTTCGAGGCGGTGATGGCCGGCATCAGGGGCGCCCGCCTCAGACCGGGGTGGCCTGGGGCGCCTATGGGGTGGGGGCGTGGCTGAGGAGTTCGGCCAGCATGACCAGGGCGCCGTGCTTGTCCAGCGGGTCGTTGCCGTTGCCGCATTTCGGCGACTGGATGCACGACGGGCATCCCGATTCGCACTCGCAGGCGGCGATGGCCTCGCGGGTCGCGTGCAGCCAGGTGGCGGCGTTGGCGTAGCCGCGTTCGGCGAATCCGGCGCCGCCCTCGTGGCCGTCGTACACGAACACCGTCAGCAGGCCCGTGTCGGGGTGGAGGGCGGTGGAGACGCCGCCGATGTCCCAGCGGTCGCAGGTCGCGTACAGGGGCAGCAGGCCGATGGAGGCGTGCTCGGCGGCGTGGGCCGAGCCCGCCAGGTCCAGGTCGCCCAGGCGCTCCACCTGAGTTTGCGACAGCGTCCACCAGACGGCGCGGGTGCGCAGGGTGCGGGGCGGAAGGTCCAGCGGCTTCTCCCCGAGCATTTCGCCGGTCTGCAGCCGCCGCATCTGGTACGCGACGACCTGCCGTGTGACGTCGACCGTGCCGTAGTTGAGGGTGGCCTCGCCCCAGGCGACCGAGCGGAGGCGTTCCACCACGCGGATGTCGGTGACGTCCCGCGCGGTGGTGGAGTAGTCGGGGTCGGCCTCCTCCACGAGCGCGACCGAGTCGTCCAGGTCGAGCGTCTGGACGATGAAGGTCTCGCCCTGGTGGATGTAGACGGCGCCCTCGTGGACGGTGGTGTGCGCGGACGCCTCGTCCACCGTGCCCAGCAGGCGGCCGGTGGCGGCCTCGACGACCTGCACCGGCGTGCCGCCCGCGCCGCGGATGTCGGCCAGGTCGGCGGCCTTGTCGCGGCGCGTCCAGTACCAGCCGGCGGGGCGGCGCCGCAGCAGGCCGCGCCGCACCAGGTCCGGCAGCAGGTCGGCGGTGGACGGCCCGAACAGGTCGAGGTCGTCCTCGGTCAGCGGCAGCTCGGCCGCGGCCGCGCACAGGTGCGGTTCGAGGACGTACGGGTTGTCGGGGTCGAGCACGGTGGCCTCGACCGGCGTCCCGAAGATCGCTTCTGGATGGTGGACGAGGTAGGTGTCCAGGGGGTCGTCGCGCGCGACGAGGACGGCGAGCGCGGCCTGGCCGGACCGTCCGGCCCGCCCCGCCTGCTGCCAGAGGGACGCGCGGGTGCCGGGCCACCCGCAGACGATCACCGCGTCCAGACCGGACACGTCGACGCCCAGTTCCAAGGCGTTGGTGCTGGCGAGCCCGATCAGGTCCCGTGACCGCAGCGCCGCCTCGAGGGCGCGCCTGTCCTCGGGCAGGTACCCCGCGCGGTAGGCCGCGACCTGGTCGACGAGCTCCGGGGCGGCCTCCTCCAGAGCGCGTTTGGCGCCGAGCGCGACCGACTCCGCGCCGCGGCGCGACCGCACGAACGCCAGCGTCTGCACCCCCTCGACCACCAGGTCGGCCAGGAGGTCGCCGGTTTCGGCGGTGGCGGTGCGGCGGACGGGAGCGCCGTGCTCGCCGCGCAGTTCCGTCAGCGGCGGCTCCCAGAGGGCGAAGGTGGCCGGGCCGCGGGGAGACGCGTCGTCGTCCACGGCCACCACGTCCAGGCCCGTGAGGCGGGACGCGGTCGTCGCGGGCTCCGAGGTGGTGGCCGAGGCCAAGATGAAGACGGGCGAGGACCCGTACCGCGCGCACACGCGGCGAAGACGCCGCAGCACCTGCGCCACGTGGGAACCGAAGACACCTCTGTACCCGTGGGCCTCGTCCACGATGACGTAGCGCAGACGGCGCAGGAAGGCGGCCCAGCGTCCGTGCGAGGGCAGGATGGACCGGTGCAGCATGTCGGGGTTGGTCAGCACGTAGTTGGCGTGCTGCCGCACCCAGGCGCGCTCCTCCCGGGGCGTGTCGCCGTCGTAGGTGGCCGCGCGTACACGGGTCAGCCGCAGCGACCGGAGCGAACGGAGCTGATCGGCGGCCAGCGCCTTGGTGGGCGACAGGTAGAGCACCGTGCCCTCGCGCCGCGGGTCCTCCTCGTAGATGGACGCGATGGCGGGCAGGAGATAGGCGAGCGACTTCCCCGAGGCGGTGCCTGTGGCGATGATCACAGACCGTCCGGAGCGGGCGTGCTCGGCCGCCGCCGCCTGGTGCTCCCACGGCGCGTCGATGCCCGCCGCCGCCAGGCGTCGTACCAGCGTGGGCGGCGTCCAGGCCGGCCAGTCCGCGCGGCGGCCCGCGCGGGCGGGGACCCGCTCGACGTGGGTGATGCGGTCGCGCCGGAACGGGTCGGCCAGCAGCCGGTCCACGGGGGTAGAAGATCTTTGCGCGCCCATCAGGTTTTTCAGTCTGCCAGCCGGGGCACAAGTACGTGAACGCCCCGGCGCCGCAGGGCCGTGTCCCCTTTCACGACCGGCAGATCAGCAGGTCAGACGGCCGTACGAAGTTCCGTTCGACTGGGCGATTACGCGCGTACTCGACGCCGGGGCGTGATTGAATCACGGCGGAGTCCCGGCGCCCGCGAAACCGCCCCCCGCGGCCGGTTCCGTGGACGACGGGATCGAAGTGTGCTGGATGGCGCTGGAGGATCTGTGGACCTCAAGGTGAACGACTACACCACCGAAGACGGCCTCACCGTCATCAACGTGGAAGGCGAGATCGACGTCTACACGGCGCCGAGGCTCCGCGAGAAGCTCATCGACCTGGTCAACAAGGGCAAGTTCCACCTCCTGGTGGACATGGAGAAGGTCGAGTTCCTCGACTCGACCGGCCTGGGCGTCCTGGTCGGCGGGCTCAAGCGCGTGCGCGCCCACGACGGGTCGCTCGAGCTGGTGTGCACCCAGGAGCGCATCCTGAAGATCTTCCGCATCACCGGCCTGACCAAGGTCTTCGGCATCCACAACTCGATCGCCGAGGCCCAGGAAAAGCGCAAGGGCGCCAAGTAGACGGCCCGGCCGCGATGGGACCCGTTGAGCTCACTTTCAGCGCCCTGCCGGCCCACGTCCGCACGGCGCGGCTGATCGTCACGGCGGTGGCCCGCCGCAGTGGCGTCGCCGAGGCCCTGCTGGACGAGGTCCGGCTGGCGGTGGGCGAGGCGTGTTCGCGTGCCGTAGAGGCGCACCAGCGGCACTGTCCGGACGAACCGGTCCGGCTGGAGCTGAACGGCACCGGCCGCCGGTTCGAAGTCACCGTCAGCGACACCGTCCCCAGCGAGGACGCCGGCCGCGGGATGCCCGCCGCGTCGGAGGGCTTGGAGTACGCGCTGGGGAACGGCACCGTCGATCTGGGCCTGGCGGTGATCTCGGGTCTGGCGGACGACGTGGAGATCTCCTCGACCCCCAAGGGCGTCCAGATCCGCATGAGCTGGCCCGCGGAGGAGGGCGTGCCGCCGCAGAGCTGACGCCCCATGTCGGCGCGCTCGCCGGGCACGTCCGGACACGCTCCCCCTTCAAGGACACGGGACACGTCCGGCGCCTGCGGAGCAGGGGGGCGCCCGGCAGGAGCCGCGGGCGGCGGCCGCTTCTCCGCAGGCGCGGGGACGTCTCCGGAGCCATCGCGCGTGAGGCCTCTCGCTCCAGTTCGACAGGGGGCGCGTGCCTGGAGAAGGCGGGCGGCCCGGTCCACGTCCCTGCAGCCGCCTAGACGGCCAGAACCGCTCCATAGCGCACCAGGAGCCGGTACGAGCAGCCTCGTACCGGCTCCTGGGCTTTCTCCGCCCGTTCGTCGCGCACACTTCCATCACCACAAGTCCCGCCGTGGTGGCCGCCACGGCCCGGGCCGTCCGCTGCACCGTGTCTCGTCCGCATGGTCGTCTACGCGCGGCTCGGTGCCCTTGGCGTGCTTGGCTGGGGCGACTGGGGCGTCGCGATGGGGGCTGGCGTAGGGCGGCTGGTAGACCAGATGGGCCGTTCGGTGGGTGGAACGGATGAAGGGACGCGGGCCGTCGCAGTCGTCGTCCTGCGGGGCGTGTGAGGGCGTTTTGACGTCGTCGCCATGGACCTCTTGGGCGACCGGCCTGCGGCAATCGTCCTGCTGGTTAGAGGGGCAGCGGGGCGAGGTGGTGTTGGCGGTAGAGCGGGACGGCGGGGGAGCCGTCGACCGGTGGGCCGGGGTGGGCGGTGCCATCGGATAGAGAGGGTCATGGCAACGCTGACGTGCGCTGTGGAGGAGGAAGCATGAGCGACCTTGAGGAAGGTCTTGAGCTCAATCTGGACTTCGGCAAGCTGGCCGCGGTGGCGGCGACGGGGGCGCAGGTCGTGCCCGTCGTGCTGCAGGACGTGGACAGCGGCGAGGTCCTGTTCGTGGGCTATGCCAACGACAAGGCGCTGAAGGCGTCGCTGGACGAGGGCATCGCCGTGTTGTGGTCCACGTCCCGCAACGAGCTGTGGCGCAAGGGGGCGACGTCGGGGGACACGCTGAACCTGGTCGAGGTCCGCGTCAACTGCGAGCAGAACTCGCTGCTCTACCTGGTGCGGCCGACGACGGGTGGGGCCTGCCACACCAAGACCCCCTCGGGGCAGTCGCGCCGCACCTGCTACTACAGGGCGATCGGGGACGACGGCGCGCTCCGTCCTGTGCAGGGCGCCTACGAGTAGACCGCGGCAGAGCACCAGCCGGACGCGCTCGCGCCCGACCTCCACGAGGAGCACGGCGACCTCGCCCTGCGCGCCAAGACTTCCACGCCGGCGGGCGGTATGGCGCGGGGGTGCTCGGCCGGGTGCTCACTCTGTGCTTGAGAAAAAATGCACGATCGATTATCGATCATATTTCGCGAGATGATTGCCGAGCGCCGTCTGCGGCGCGCGTGATCATTTCGGGCGGGCGGGCGCGGGCGGGCGGCGGGGCGGCTATATGATCGCCTTCCGCGGCCGAGGGCGGCGGCGAATTTGGGGCGGCATGTAATGCCGATTGCGGCCTTAGGTAAAAGGGGGCCCAAGAGTCGGGGCGGTGCGGCCTCCTCTGGACGTCCGCAACGCCGGACAATGGCTGCTGACCTGCGACGACACGGCAAGCGATCACTTTTCAGGCAAAACAGCGAGCAAAGCAGGACGTTTTCGGACGTCATCGCCGGTCGCGGGAAGCGCGGTCTTCTCATCTCCGCGGCGCCTGCGTAGACTCCCCGCACCCGCGTTGCCGTGCGAGGTGTCTAAAACGGCCGCTCGCGGGGTACGCGGTAAAGATCGTCCTTTGTGGGCGATCACCGATCGCATGCCCTGTCGAGGAGGACGCATGTCTGGGCTTTCCCTGTCAAGCCCGGCCGCGGCAGAAGTGGATCTCGGCGGCGGCGACCAGACACTGGTCGTCGTCGTCGCCGTGATCGCGCTGCTCGCACTGGCCGTCGCCGCCGGACTGGTACGCGAGGTGCTGGCCGCCGGCCAGGGCACCGAGAAGATGCAGAACATCGCGCGGGCGGTCCAGGAGGGTGCGGGGGCCTACCTGCGGCGCCAGTTCCGCACGGTGGCCGTCTTCGTGGTCCTGATCCCGCTTCTGCTGCTGCTTCTGCCGGCCGACTCCACCTCCGAACGGGTGGGACGGTCGGTCTTCTTTGTCATCGGGGCGCTGTTCTCCGCGGTCACCGGCTTCGTCGGCATGTGGCTGGCGGTCCGCGGAAACCTCCGGGTCGCCGCGGCGGCCCGGGAGCAGGGCGGCGAGCGCCGGGCGATGCGGATCGCGTTCCGCACCGGCGGCGTCGCCGGGATGTTCACCGTCGGGCTCGGCCTGTTCGGCGCGGCGGTGGTGGTGCTCGCCTACAAGGGCGACGCGCCCAAGGTGCTGGAGGGCTTCGGCTTCGGCGCGGCCCTGCTGGCGATGTTCATGCGGGTCGGCGGCGGCATCTTCACCAAGGCCGCGGACGTGGGCGCCGACCTGGTCGGCAAGGTCGAGCAGGGCATTCCCGAGGACGACCCGCGCAACGCGGCGACCATCGCCGACAACGTGGGCGACAACGTCGGCGACTGCGCCGGCATGGCCGCGGACCTGTTCGAGTCGTACGCGGTGACGCTGGTGGCGGCGCTGATCCTGGGGTCGGCCGCGTTCGGCACCGAGGGCCTGGTGTTCCCGCTGGTCGTGCCGATGATCGGTGTGATCACCGCGGTGATCGGGATCTTCGCGGTGGCGCCGCGCGGCGGCGACCGCTCCGGCATGACCGCGATCAACCGCGGCTTCTTCCTGTCCGCGGTGATCTCGGCGGTGCTGGTGGCGGTGGCGGCGTTCGCCTACCTGCCGTCGTCGTTCTCCGCCCTGACGGGCGTCACCGACCCGTCCATCCGCGACCTGGACGCCGACCCGCGGTGGGTCGCGCTGGGCGCGGTGCTGATCGGCATCGTGCTGGCCAGCGCCATCCAGCTGCTCACCGGCTACTTCACCGAGACCAACCGCAAGCCGGTCAAGGAGGTCACCGACAGCGCCCGCACCGGCCCCGCCACGGTGATCCTGTCGGGCATCTCGCTGGGCCTGGAGTCGGCCGTCTACACGGCGCTGGTCATCGGCGCCGCCGTGTACGGGGCGTTCCTGCTCGGCTTCGGCAACACCACGGTGGCGCTGTTCGCCGTGGCCATGGCCGGGACGGGCCTGCTCACCACGGTCGGCGTGATCGTGTCGATGGACACCTTCGGCCCCGTCTCCGACAACGCGCAGGGCATCGCCGAGATGTCCGGCGACGTGCAGGGCGAGGGCGCGGCCGTGCTGGAGCGGCTGGACGCGGTCGGCAACACCACCAAGGCCATCACCAAGGGCATCGCGATCGCCACGGCGGTGCTGGCGGCGACCGCGCTGTTCGGGTCGTTCCGCACGACGGTGGTGAGCGCGCTGGCCGACGCGTCCGCGGACGCCCGGGACGCGCTCGGCACGTTCGCCGACTTCAGCCTGTCGATCGACAACCCGAACGTGCTGATCGGGCTGATCGTCGGCGCGGCCGTGGTGTTCCTGTTCTCCGGGCTGGCGATCATGGCGGTGGGCCGGGCGGCCGGACGGGTCGTGGTCGAGGTGCGCGAGCAGTTCCGCACCAAGCCCGGGATCATGGACTACTCCGAGAAGCCCGACTACGACCGGGTGGTCGACATCTGCACCCGGGACGCCCAGCGCGAGCTGGCCACGCCGGGCCTGCTGGCCATCATGACGCCGATCGCGGTCGGGTTCGCGCTCGGGTACGCGCCGCTGGGCGCCTACCTCGGCGGGGCGATCGCGGCCGGCGTGCTCATGGCGGTGTTCCTGGCCAACTCCGGCGGCGCCTGGGACAACGCCAAGAAGCTGGTCGAGGAGGGCAACCTCGGCGGCAAGGGCAGCGAGGCGCACGAGGCCACGGTCATCGGCGACACCGTCGGCGACCCGTTCAAGGACACCGCGGGCCCGGCCATCAACCCGCTGATCAAGGTGATGAACCTGGTGGCGCTGCTGATCGCGGACGCGGTCGTCACGTACGCGGGCAACGTGCCGCTGCGGGTGGCCGTCACCGTGGTGGCCGTCGCCATCGTGGTCGCCGCGATCGTGGTGTCCAAGCGGCGCACGGACCTGATCGGGCCGGACGGCGCGCAGCCCGCCGTGGCGGGCGGCGCCGCGCCGGGCGCCGTGACGTCCGGCACGGCGTCCGGGGCCGGTGAGGCCGCCGGCGCCGGCGACAAGGCCGAGCTGGTCGGCGAGGCGTCGCGCGGTCCCGCCGACCCGGGCAAGGGAGGCTCCGCGAACAAGGCGTGATCTCCTTCGGCGCGGGGGCCGGCGGCCGGTGCGGCCGCCGGCCCCCGTCCATG